>NZ_JBWKZE010000007.1:0-224646 GCF_059424205.1 Pseudomonas sp. GW456-12-1-14-TSB6 | reverse complement strand
GCGTAGGTGTAGATCTCGGTGTACGGCGGAATGGCCACGTCCGCTTCGGCGAAGCTGATCTTCAGGACGATGAAGAACGGCAGCATGAAGAACAGGAACAGCCAGATGAACGGGACCCCGATGACCAGTTGGCGGCCACCGGGAATTATTCGATTGAGCCGGCGTTTGAATTTGCGCATGTTCATGAGCGAAGTACCACGCCGCTGTCGTCTTCCCACCACACGTAGACCTGATCGCCCCAGGTCGGACGTGCGCCACGGCGTTCGGCGTTGGCCACGAACGACTGCACCAGCTTGCCGCTCGGCAATTCGACGTAGAACACCGAGTGACCGCCGAGGTAGGCGATGTCATGCACCTTGCCGCTCGACCAGTTGTACTCGCAGGTCGGCTGATCGGCGGTGACCAGCAGTTTTTCCGGACGGATCGCGTAGGTCACGGACTTGTCCTGCACCGAGGTGCTGATGCCGTGGCCGACGTAGATCTGCCGGTCGAGATCCTTGCAGGTGATGGTCGCGTGGCCTTCGGCGTCGTCGATCACTTCGCCTTCGAAGATGTTCACGTTACCGATGAATTCGCAGACCAAGCGGCTGGTCGGCGTTTCGTAGATGTCGATCGGGCTGCCGATCTGGGCGATCCAGCCCAGGTGCATGATCGCGATGCGCTCGGCCATGGTCATGGCCTCTTCCTGGTCGTGGGTCACCATCACGCAGGTCACGCCGACGCGCTCGATGATCTCCACCAGCTCCAGCTGCATCTGCGAACGCAATTTTTTGTCCAGTGCGCCCATCGGCTCGTCGAGCAGCAGCAGTTTCGGCCGCTTGGCCAGCGAACGCGCGAGTGCCACACGCTGACGCTGGCCGCCGGACAACTGGTGCGGCTTGCGCTTGGCGTACTGGCTCATCTGCACCAGCTTGAGCATCTCGGCCACGCGGGCGTCGATCTCGGCCTTGGGAATCTTGTCCTGTTGCAGGCCGAAGGCGATGTTCTGCGCCACGGTCATGTGCGGGAACAGCGCGTAGGACTGGAACATCATGTTGATCGGTCGCTCGTACGGCGGCATGTCGGTGATGTCGACGCCGTCGAGGAAAATGCGCCCCTCCGTGGGCCGTTCGAACCCTGCCAGCATCCGCAGCAGAGTGGATTTGCCCGATCCCGAACCGCCGAGCAGGGCAAAGATTTCGCCCTTCTTGATTTCCAGGGACACATCGTCCACGGCAACCGTCTCGTCGAACTTCTTGGTGACCCGGTCGATTTTGACCAGCACCTGTTTCGGTGTCTGGTCGCCCTCGAGGGCTTTCTTATAGGCGCCGGAGGCAACTGCCATTTACGAAACTCCCAGAAAAAAAGAGTGCAGTCCGCCCACGCAAGACGAACCCAGGATAGTTGGTACGTTGACGCTATTTACCCGACTTGACCTTGGTCCAGCTGCGGGTCATCAAACGCTGAATGTTCGGTGGCAGCTCGATCGACACGTAGGTCTTGTCGAGCACCGCCTGCGGTGGATAAACCGACTCATCGGTGCGGATGGACTGCTCCATCAGCTTGTCCGAACCCGGGTTGGGGTTGGCGTAACCGACGTAATCACTGACCTGAGCGATCACCTCAGGTTTCAGCAAATAGTTGATGAAGGCGTGGGCTTCCTTGACGTTGGCCGAATCCTTCGGAATCGCCAGCATGTCGAACCACAGCGCGCCGCCCTCTTTCGGGATCGAGTAGGCGATGTTCACGCCCTTCTTGGCTTCTTCGGCGCGATTCTTGGCCTGGAAGATGTCGCCGGAGAAACCGATGGCCACGCAGATGTCGCCGTTGGCCAGATCACCGATGTATTTCGAAGAATGGAAGTAGGTCACGTAAGGACGCACCGCCAGCAACTTGGCCGTGGCCTTCTCGTAATCCTTGGGATTGGTGCTGTTGGCGTTCAGGCCCATGTAGTTGAGCACGGTCGGCATCATTTCATCGGCCGAATCGAGGAACGCCACGCCGCAGCTCTGCAGCTTCTTGATGTTCTCCGGCTCGAACAGCACGCTCCAGGAGTCGATCTTGTCGACGCCGAGCACGGCTTTCACTTTGTCGACGTTGTAGCCGATGCCGTTGGTGCCCCACAGGTACGGCACGGCGTACAGGTTGCCCGGATCGTTCTGCTCCAGACGCTTGAGCAGCACCGGATCAAGGTTGGAATAGTTCGGCAGCTGCGCCTTGTCGAGCTTCTGGAAAGCGCCCGCCTTGATCTGCTTGCCGAGGAAGTGGTTCGACGGCACGACCACGTCGTAACCGGTACGCCCGGCGAGCAGTTTGCCTTCCAGGGTTTCGTTGGAGTCGAACACGTCGTAGACCGGTTTGATCCCGGTTTCTTTCTGGAAATCGGCCAGGGTGGTCTCGCCGATGTAATCCGACCAGTTATAAATATGCACAGTACCGGCGGCGTGGGCACCGACAGCGAACGTCAGGCCGGCAGCGGCCAGCAGGGCATTGCGCAAAGAAGAAAAAACAGGCAAGTGGAGGTCCTCTGATTTAGTTGGGCCCAAGTTGCCCCGTGCTGCATGACAGTCACGGTTGCCCGGCAACAAAACCGGCGCGCAACTTACCTTCGAAAAACCGTTCCAGCAAAACTTTCCGTCATTTAATTGCACCGCTGACCGCCCGGTTGAAGGCGACGGCCAACGGTGGCCGCTTCAAACCGGCTTATTTACCGGATTTGATCTTGGTCCAGCTGCGAGTGATCAGGCGCAGGGTGGCCGCGTCCAGATCGCTGATCGCATAGAGCTGCTTCTTCACTTCAGCCGAAGGGTAGATGCTCGGATCGCTGGTGATTTCCTTGTCCACCAGGGCGGTGGCCGCCTTGTTGCCGTTCGGGAAACGCACGGCGTTGGTGATTTCAGCCATCACTTTCGGCTCGAGCAGGTAGTTCATGAACTTGTAGGCGGCTTCGACGTTTTCGGCATCCTTGGGAATGGCGACCATGTCGTAGAAAGTACCGGCACCTTCTTTCGGAATGGTGTAGGCCAGTTTGACCTTGTCACCGGCTTCCTTGGCGCGGGTCTTGGATTGCTCCAGGTCACCCGAATAGCCGACCGCTACGCAGATGTTGCCGTTGGCCAGGTCCGAGATGTACTTCGAGGAGTGGAAATAAGCCACCGAAGGACGAATCTTGAGGAACAGGTCTTCGGCGGCTTTCAGGTCAGCCTTGTCCTTGCTGTTGGTCGGTTTGCCCAGATAGTGCAGAGCCGCCGGAATCATTTCGGTCGGCGCGTCGAGGAAGCTCACGCCGCAGCTTTTCAGCTTCTCGATGTTTTCAGGCTTGAACACGATGTCCCAGGAATCGATCTTGTCGATGCCCAGTGCAGCCTTGACCTTGGCCGGGTTGTAGCCGATGCCGATCGAACCCCACATGTACGGGAACGCGTGCTTGTTGCCCGGGTCGCTGGCGTCGCCAACGGCCTTGAGCAAGTCTTCGTCGAGGTTCTTCCAGTTCGTCAGCTTGGACTTGTCCAGTTCCTGATAAACGCCGGCCTTGATCTGCTTGGCCAGGAAGTTGTTGGAAGGCACCACGATGTCGTAACCGGACTTGCCGGCCAGCAGCTTGGCTTCCAGGGTTTCGTTGCTGTCGAAAACGTCATAGACGACCTTGATGCCCGTCTCTTTTTCGAAATTGGCAACCGTGTCCGGCGCGATGTAGTCGGACCAGTTGTAAACGTGCAACACCTTGTCGTCCGCCTGGACCGCACCCGCCATCACGCCCATCAGGGACATGGCGAGCAGAGTCTTGCCAGCGAGCTTTTTGCCTAATGCCTTCATGCGTTAATGCTCCAAATTTTTCTTTTTTGAACCACTTTGTTCAGCGGCCGAACCCGGACAACTGGAACCGCGGCTAGTCTGGCAAGATCCGAGGCAGTCTTTCAAGAAAAGACCAGCCCTTCTGACAGCTCCGAGCGACAGCGCAACAGCTCCATCGCTCAGAGCCTAGCACTTAGCCCTGCAACGCACTCAGGGTCAGGTCCAGGCACTTGCGTGCCTTTGTCACCAGCTCGTCGATCTCCGCCTTGCTGATCACCAGCGGCGGCGCGATGATCATGGTGTCGCCCACGGCACGCATGATCAGCCCGTTGTCGAAGCAGAACTGGCGGCAGATCATGCCCACACCCTTGCCTTCGTAACGCTTGCGAGTGGCCTTGTCCTGCACCAGCTCGATGGCCCCCAGCAGACCGACTCCGCGCACTTCACCCACCAACGGGTGATCGTTCAGTTCGCGCAGACGTTTCTGCAAATACGGTGCCGTTTCTTCATGGGCGCGTTCGATGATTTTCTCTTCGCGCAGAATCCGGATGTTTTCCAGACCCACCGCCGCCGCCACCGGGTGACCGGAGTAGGTGAAGCCGTGGTTGAAGTCGCCGCCCTCGTTGAGCACCGCCACCACTTCGTCACGCACGATCAGACCACCCATCGGGATGTAGCCGGACGTCAGGCCTTTGGCGATCGTCATCATGTGTGGCTTGAGGTCGTAGAAATCGCTGCCGAACCATTCACCGGTACGGCCGAAACCGCAGATCACTTCGTCAGCCACGAACAGAATGTCGTACTTGGCGAGGATCTCCTTGATGCGCGGCCAGTAGGTGTCTGGCGGAATGATCACACCGCCGGCGCCCTGGATCGGCTCGGCAATAAAGGCACCGACGTTGTCCACGCCGACTTCCAGAATCTTTTCTTCCAGCTGATTGGCTGCCCAGATCCCGAACTCTTCCGGGGTCATGTCGCCGCCTTCGGCGAACCAGTACGGCTGGGCGATGTGGACGATGCCCGGAATCGGCAGGTCGCCCTGTTCGTGCATGTAGGTCATGCCGCCCAGGCTTGCGCCGGCCACGGTGGAACCGTGGTAGCCGTTCTTGCGGCTGATGATGACTTTCTTGTTCGGCTGGCCCTTGATCGCCCAGTAGTGGCGAACCATACGCAGCATGGTGTCGTTGCCTTCGGAACCGGAGCCGGTGAAGAACACGTGGTTCATGCCTTCTGGCGCCACGTCGGCGATGGCCTTGGCCAGTTCCAGCGCCGGCGGGTGCGCGGTCTGGAAGAACAGGTTGTAGTAAGGCAGTTCGCGCATCTGTTTGGCGGCAGCATCCGCCAGCTCATCGCGTCCATAACCGATCGCCACACACCACAGACCCGCCATGCCATCGAGGATCTTGTTGCCCTCGCTGTCCCACAGGTACACGCCCTTGGCGTTGGTGATGATCCGTGGACCCTTTTCTTTCAGCTGCTTGAAGTCGCTGAACGGGGCCAGGTGGTGATCGCTGCTGAGGGCTTGCCACTCACGGGTTTGCGGGTTGTTGCTGGTCATGCCAATTCTCCTTGTTATCGGTGAAGGCGCGGCGGCTGACCACCGCGCCCGGCGTATCAGACGGCGAAGAGCAGGTACTCACGCTCCCAGGAACTGATCACGCGCTTGAAGTTTTCATGCTCGGCCCGCTTGACCGCGACGTAGCCGGTGATGAAGGTCTTGCCCAGGTACTTCTCGATGGTCGCGCTGTTTTCCATGCGTTCCAGGGCGTCTTCGATGGTCAGCGGCAGGCGCAGGTTGCGGCGCTCGTAACCACGGCCCACGACTGGCGCGCTCGGGTTGATGCCTTCGACCATGCCGATGTAGCCGCAGAGCAGGCTCGCGGCAATCGCCAGGTACGGGTTGGCGTCGGCGCCCGGCAGGCGGTTTTCCACCCGACGGTTCTGCGGGCCGGCATCCGGGACGCGCAGGCCCACGGTGCGGTTTTCTTCGCCCCACTCCACGTTCACCGGCGCCGAGGTGTCCGGCAGGAAGCGGCGGAACGAGTTGACGTTCGGGGCGAACAGCGGCAACAGCTCAGGGATCAGTTTCTGCAGGCCACCGATGTGGTGCAGGAACAGCTGGCTCATGGTCCCGTCTTCATTCGAGAACACGTTCTTGCCGGTCTCGATGTCGATGATGCTCTGGTGCAGGTGCATCGCACTGCCCGGCTCACCGGTCATCGGCTTGGCCATGAAGGTCGCGGCCACGTTGTGCTTGAGCGCGGCCTCACGCATGGTGCGTTTGAACACCAGGATCTGGTCGGCCAGCGACAGGGCATCGCCGTGACGGAAGTTGATTTCCATCTGGGCCGTGCCGTCCTCGTGGATCAGCGTGTCGAGGTCCAGCTCCTGCAATTCGCACCAGTCGTAGACGTCTTCGAACAGCGGATCGAATTCGTTCGCCGCTTCGATGGAGAACGACTGACGACCGATCTCCGGACGCCCGGAACGGCCGACTGGCGGTTGCAGCGGATAGTCGGGGTCGTCACTGCGTTTGGTCAGGTAGAACTCCATTTCCGGCGCCACGATCGGCTGCCAGCCCTTGTCGGCATAGAGTTTCAGGACTTTCTTGAGGACGTTGCGCGGCGACAGCTCGATCGGGTTGCCTTGCTTGTCGTAGGTGTCGTGGATCACCTGGGCGGTCGGCTCGATGGCCCATGGCACCAGGTACACGGCGTTCTGGTCGGGACGGCAGATCATGTCGATGTCGGCCGGGTCGAGCAGTTCGTAATAGATGTCGTCTTCGACGTAGTCGCCGGTCACGGTCTGCAACAGAACGCTCTCTGGCAGGCGCATGCCTTTTTCGGCGATGAACTTGTTGGTCGGCGAGATCTTGCCCCGGGTGATACCGGTCAAGTCGCCGATCATGCATTCGACTTCTGTGATCTTGTGGTCTTTCAACCAATCGGTGAGCTGGTCGAGGTTGTTACTCATAAATGCCTCTGGGCTGAGTCTCCTGACAGATGTCAGGCAATGTTTGACGCACCAGGCGTCGCGTTAAAGGGCCTTGCTTGCGCGCAGTGCCGGCTTACGCCCGGCACCGCGCATAGACAATGAAGGAGGAGCTTACCTGCCCTTTACGCTGGCGTTGCATTTCCTGTGCACATCCCGGGCGTGCAGAATCACGGGCACGACGACGGGCGCGGTGCGGGCCGGGAGAGGGAAAGAGATCTATATTGAAAGGAGAACCGCTAAAGAGGATGCCTTCGCACACGTCCAGAATATCGGACGCTGCCGCTCGATCTGCCATGGATCTGGAGATCGCTGACACGTTGCAGGCCTTGCTGGCCGCGCTGCGGACGGACGTGTCGCCACTGATGTGGTAAGCATGCAGACCGGACTGCAAAGAGCAGTCGGTGACGCCGATTAACGGCAGGCGAGACATGAAGCACCCCGGTATTATTGCTGTTATGGGTTTGATCGGAGCTTAGCCTTGTTCATTTTTTTACACAACACCCCCGTAAAAAATACAACACGGTCTGCTCAAGCCTGCGGGTGGCGCGTCCTTCACGGATAAAAAAATGCCCCAAAGTGCCCCATAAACGCCCTCGCGGCGCTTTTTCAGGGCACAAAAGGCCTCGCTTGACTTCGGCAGGCCGTTCGGGTTGACTGAAACCAGAAAAGATCAATGATTGATATTTTTAACAACAAAGGTGTTGCATCATGTCGGTACCCCCGCGTGCCGTTCAGCTTAACGAAGCGAACGCGTTCCTTAAGGAACATCCTGAGGTTCTGTACGTTGACCTTCTGATTGCGGATATGAATGGTGTGGTGCGCGGCAAGCGCATCGAACGCACCAGCCTCCACAAGGTTTACGAGAAAGGCATCAACCTGCCGGCCTCTCTATTTGCTCTGGATATCAATGGCTCCACGGTGGAAAGCACCGGTCTGGGCCTGGACATCGGCGACGCCGACCGTATCTGCTATCCAATCCCCGATACCCTGTGCAACGAGCCATGGCAGAAGCGCCCGACCGCGCAACTGCTGATGACCATGCACGAACTGGAAGGTGACCCTTTCTTCGCCGACCCGCGCGAAGTGCTCCGTCAAGTTGTTGCAAAGTTTGACGAGCTCGGCCTGACCATCTGCGCCGCGTTCGAACTCGAGTTCTACCTGATCGACCAGGAAAACGTGAACGGCCGCCCTCAGCCGCCACGCTCGCCGATCTCCGGCAAACGCCCGCATTCGACCCAGGTTTACCTGATCGACGACCTCGACGAATACGTCGACTGCCTCCAGGACATTCTGGAAGGCGCGAAAGAGCAAGGCATTCCGGCCGACGCCATCGTCAAGGAAAGTGCCCCGGCGCAGTTCGAAGTGAACCTGCACCACGTCGCCGACCCGATCAAGGCATGCGACTACGCGGTCCTGCTCAAGCGTCTGATCAAGAACATCGCCTACGACCATGAAATGGACACCACTTTCATGGCCAAGCCGTACCCGGGCCAGGCAGGCAACGGTCTGCACGTCCACATTTCGGTTCTCGACAAAGAAGGCAAAAACATTTTTGCCAGCGAGGATCCCGAGCAGAACGCCGCGCTGCGTCACGCGATCGGCGGTGTGCTCGAGACCCTGCCCGCGCAGATGGCTTTCCTCTGCCCGAACGTCAACTCCTACCGTCGTTTCGGCGCACAGTTCTACGTGCCGAACTCGCCGAGCTGGGGCCTGGACAACCGCACCGTGGCCCTGCGCGTACCGACCGGCTCCGCCGATGCGGTCCGTCTGGAACACCGCGTGGCCGGCGCCGACGCCAACCCGTACCTGCTGATGGCTTCGGTGCTGGCGGGCGTGCATCACGGCCTGACCAACAAGATCGAGCCGCCGCCTCCCACCGAAGGCAACAGCTACGAGCAGAACGAGCAGAGCCTGCCGAACAACTTGCGCGATGCCCTGCGCGAGCTGGACGACAGCGAGGTGATGGCCAAGTACATCGATCCGAAATACATCGATATCTTCGTCGCCTGTAAAGAGAGCGAGCTGGAGGAGTTCGAACACTCCATCTCCGACCTCGAGTACAACTGGTACCTGCATACCGTTTAAGCGGATTGCAGGAATAAAAAGCGCTGCCGGCTTCATCAGCCCGCAGCGTTTTTTTATGGCCGCCTGCGGCGGATCGCTGGCAAGCCAGCTCCCACAGGGTTCTGTTGTGTACTCAAATCTTGTGTTCGACACAGATACCTGTGGGAGCTGGCTCGCCAGCGATGGCGGCCGACAAGACAACACAAGAGCCGGCTCGTACAATGCCCGCTGCCCCGCAGGAGACTTTCATGACGCGTCCCGCCCCCGTCCGCAAACCCCGTGCCCGCAGTCAGGCGCGGATCGATTCGATACTCGACGCCGCGCGCACGCTGCTGGCCGCCGAGGGCGTGGCGAGCCTGTCGATCTACAGCGTGGCCGAGCGCGCGCAGATTCCGCCCTCCTCGGTCTACCACTTCTTCGCCAGCGTCCCGGCGCTGCTCGAAGCGCTGACGGCGGATGTGCACGCAGCCTTCCGCGCGTGCCTGCAGGCGCCAATCGATCACGATGCCCTGCGCGACTGGCGCGACTTGTCGCGGCTGGTCGAAGAGCGGATGCTGGAGATCTATGGCGAGGATGCCGCCGCCCGCCAGCTGATCCTCGCGCAGCACGGCCTCACCGAAGTCACCCAGGCCGACCGCCAGCACGACCTCGAACTGGGCGACCTGATGCACAAGCTGTTCGACCATCACTTCGAACTGCCGCGCCTGCCGGATGATGTCGATGTGTTCGCGCTGGCCATGGAGCTGGGCGACCGCGTCTACGCCCGTTCGGTGCAGCAGCACGGGCAGATCACCCCGCGCATGGCCGAGGAAGGCATGCGGGTGTTTGATGCCTATATCGGGCTGTATCTGCCGCCCTATCTGCCCAAACGGATTCTCTAGCGATGATCGTTCCCACGCTCTGCGTGGGAATGCAGCCCGTGACGCTCCGCGTCACTGGACGCGGAGCGTCCCCAGAGGCATTCCCACGCGGACGGTTCGACGCCTCGACGTGGGAACGATCAACATCAGCGATCAACAAAAAACCCCGAAGGGCTCACACCCTTCGGGGTTGTTTTTTACTCACAGGCTTACAACTTGGCGATGGACACCTCGGTGGACTTCACGAAGGCGATCACTTCGCTGCCGACCTCCAGTTCCAGCTCCTTGACCGAACGGGTGGTGATCACCGACGTGACGATGCCGGAAGCGGTCTGCACGTCGATTTCCGACAGCACGTCGCCGAGAACGATCTCCTTGATCGCGCCTTTGAACTGGTTGCGTACGTTGATGGCTTTGATAGTCATGATATTTCTCCTGAGGTCGAAATAAGCCGCAAGTTGCGAGCTTCAAGCTGCAAGCAAAAGCACTGAGCTTCTACTTGCAGCTTGTAGCTTGCTGCTCGCAGCTGCTTCATTGCGCCCAACGCAGTTGCGTAGGCAAGGGTGAAACGGGTTCCGGCGCCGGCGGCTCGCCGGGCAGGGACAACACTCGGTTGAGCACTTCGGTTTCCAGCGCGGCCAGGCGATGGGAGCCACGCACCCGAGGGCGCGGCAGCTCCACTTGCAGGTCGAGGCCGACTTCGCCGTCCTCGATCAGAATCACCCGGTCGGCAATCGCCACCGCTTCGCTGACGTCGTGGGTCACCAGCAACACGGTGAAACCATGCTGTTGCCAGAGACGTTCGATCAGTTGCTGCATCTCGATCCGGGTCAGCGCATCCAGTGCGCCCAGCGGCTCGTCGAGCAACAGCAGACGCGGCTGATGGATCAAGGCTCGGGCCAGCGCCACGCGCTGCTTCTGCCCACCGGACAGTGCCGCCGGCCATTCATTGGCGCGATCGGCGAGGCCGACTGCATCCAGCGCCTGCAAGGCTTGCGGGCGCCAGTCGCCCTTGAGGCCGAGACCGACGTTGTCGATGATCTTTTTCCACGGCAGCAGCCGCGCTTCCTGGAACATCAACCGGGTGTCATCCCGCGCATCGCTGAGCGGTGCGGCACCGGCGAGCAAATCGCCGCCAGTGGGTTGATCGAGGCCGGCGAGCAAGCGCAGAAATGTGCTCTTGCCGCATCCGCTGCGCCCGACCACGGCGACAAACTGCCCTGCCGGAATGTGCAGATCGATGTCACGCAGTACCTGCCGCGAGCCGAAAGTCTTTTGCAGGTTGCGCACCGCCAGCGGAATCCCGCGCAGCAGGCGTGGAGGTTGTTGAGCGGTCATGCCGCACCTCCTTTCGCCACTTGATACGCCGGATGCCAGCGCAGCCACACACGTTCAAGTCCACGGGCCGCGAGGTCGGCCAGTTTGCCGAGCACCGCGTACAGCAGAATCGCCAGCACCACCACGTCGGTCTGCAGGAACTCGCGGGCATTCATCGCCAGGTAACCGATGCCGGAGCTGGCGGAGATGGTTTCCGCCACGATCAGCGTCAACCACATGAAGCCCAGGGCGAAGCGCACGCCGACCAGAATCGAAGGCAGCGCGCCCGGCAGAATCACCTGCCAGAACAGGCTGAAACCGGACAGGCCATAACTGCGTGCCATTTCCACCAGCGCCGGATCGACGTTGCGGATGCCGTGATAGGTGTTGAGGTAGATCGGGAACAAGGTGCCCAATGCCACCAGGAAAATCTTCGCCGACTCATCGATGCCGAACCACAGGATCACCAGCGGAATCAGCGCCAGGTGCGGCACGTTGCGGATCATCTGCACCGAGCTGTCGAGCAGGCGTTCACCCCACTTCGACAGGCCGGTGATGAACCCCAGCACCAGGCCGATGCTGCCACCGATGGTGAAGCCCAGCGCGGCGCGCCAGCCGCTGATTGCCAGGTGCGTCCAGATTTCGCCGCTGCGCACCAGGCTCACGCCGGCTTCGATCACCGCCACCGGCGCCGGCAGAATCCGCGTCGACAGCCAACCGGCCGACACCGACAACTGCCACACCGCCAGCAACAACACCGGCAACGCCCAGGGCGCGAGGCTGTGGATAAATTTCTTCATGGCGGCGCCTCAGCTCTGGGACGCGGCTTTGGGAAGAATGTCGTTGGCCACCATCTCCCCGAACGGGCTGACGTAACCGGCGCTTTTCGGCAATTCCGGGCGCTCGACGTCGAGGTGCGGGAACAGCAGTTCGGCCACCCGATACGATTCTTCAAGGTGTGGATAACCGGAGAAGATGAAAGTATCGATGCCCAGATCCGCGTATTCCTTCACCCGTGCAGCCACGGTCGGACCGTCGCCAACCAGCGCCGTACCGGCACCGCCGCGCACCAGACCGACGCCGGCCCACAGGTTCGGGCTGACTTCGAGGTTGTCACGGCTGCCACCGTGCAGTGCGGCCATGCGCTGCTGGCCGACCGAATCGAACCGCGCCAGCGAAGCCTGGGCACGTTTGATGGTGTCGTCGTCCAGGTGCGAGATCAGGCGATCTGCCGCTTGCCAGGCCTCGGCGTTGGTTTCCCGCACGATCACATGCAGACGAATGCCGAAGCGCACGGTGCGGCCGAGCTTGGCGGCCTTGGCGCGAACCTGCTCGATTTTCTCGGCAACGGCGGCGGGCGGCTCGCCCCAGGTCAGAACCATTTCCACTTGTTCGGCGGCCAGATCCTGCGCGGCTTCCGACGAGCCACCGAAATACAGCGGCGGACGCGGTTGCTGGATCGGCGGATAGAGCAATTTGGCGCCCTTCACGCTGATGTGCTCGCCGTCGTAATCCACGGTTTCGCCTTCCAGCACCCGACGCCAGATCCGGGTGAATTCCACCGAGGCCTGATAGCGCGCTTCGTGATCGAGGAACAGACCGTCGCCGGCCAACTCTTCCGGATCGCCACCGGTCACCAGGTTGAACAGCGCACGACCGCCGGACAACCGATCCAGCGTTGCTGCCTGACGCGCTGCCACCGTCGGGGAAATGATCCCGGGGCGCAGGGCGACAAGGAACTTCAGACGCTGGGTCACCGGGATCAGCGAGGCCGCCACCAGCCACGAGTCTTCGCAGGAACGGCCGGTGGGAATCAGCACGCCGCCGAAACCCAGGCGATCCGCCGCTTGCGCGACCTGTTGCAGATAGCCGTGATCGACGGCGCGGGCACCTTCGGCGGTGCCAAGGTAATGGCCGTCGCCGTGGGTAGGCAGGAACCAGAAGATGTTGAGGCTCATGGAGTGGTCTCCTTGGGGATTCGATTTACTGGGCTTGGGTGACCGAGCTTTGGGCCACTGCGGCCGGCGGGGTCCAGATCACGTCCTTGATGCTCAACGGCTTGGGAATCAGCTTGAGCTGGTAGAAGGTGTCAGCGATTTTCTGTTGCGCGGCGACCACTTCCGGGGTCAGGAACAGCGCGCCGTAGCCCTGGCGCTTCACCGAGGTCAGGGTGATGTCTGCCGGCAGGCCGAGCAGCGGCGACACCTGTTGGGTCACGTCTTCCGGATTGGCCTTGGACCACTCGCCGACGGCGCGCACTTCTTCCACGAGGGTCTTGATCACCTCGGGATTTTTCTGTGCGTAGGGTTTGGTCGCCAGGTAGAACTGGTGGTTGTCGACGATGCCTTTGCCGTCACGCAGGGTGTGCGCTTGCAGCTGTTTTTCGGCGGCGGCCTGGTACGGGTCCCAGATGACCCAGGCGTCGACGCTGCCACGCTCGAACGCGGCGCGGGCATCCGCCGGCGGCAGGAATACGGTTTGAATGTCGGTGTACTTGAGGCCGGCATCTTCCAGCGCACGCACCAGCAGGTAGTGGACGTTGGAGCCTTTGTTCAGCGCGACTTTCTTGCCCTTGAGATCCGCCACCGATTTGATCGGCGAATCTTTCGGCACGAGGATCGCTTCGCTGTTCGGCGCTGGTGGCTCGTAGGCGACGTAGAGCAGATCGGCACCGGCCGCCTGGGCAAAGACCGGCGGGGTTTCGCCAGTGACGCCGAAGTCGATCGAGCCGACGTTCAGGCCTTCCAGCAGTTGCGGGCCGCCGGGAAATTCAGTCCATTGCACGTCGACGCCTTGGGCGGCGAGACGTTTTTCCAGGGTGCCCTTGGCTTTGAGCAGCACCAGCGTGCCGTATTTCTGATAACCGATTCGTAGCGTCTCGGCTTGAGCTTGAGTGATGGCGCCGAAGGACACAGCCGCAGCAAACAGAGCGACCAGACCACGACGCAAAAATACAGTGCGCATAGCGCTCTCCTTTTTGCTGTTGGGTTTTGGCTGCACCTGCTTGGCCGTTGGCGGCTGAGTAAGGTGAGTACTTCAAGTTTCGGTGTGGCTCAAATGCTCCAGCGAGCACTCAACAAACGTTCGTTCAGCAGCCCCGGCTCCAGCGGCTTCGGCCGGCGGGCCATGGCGCTGACAAACTGGTCCAGCGCTTCATGCAACCGCTGCTCCAGAGCCGGAGCCAACTGGGCCTGGGCACTGCCTTCGCCGTAGGCGATCTGGCTGTCCTCGGCAAAAATCCCTTGCAGCATTTCCTGGGCCTTCAACGCCGACAGCACCGGTTTGAGGGCGTAATCGACCACCAGCATGTGAGCGATGCTGCCGCCGGTAGCCATCGGCAGAACAATCTTGTGGTTCAGCGCACGCTCGGGCAGCAGATCCAGTACGGTCTTCAGGGCACCGGAAAACGACGCCTTGTACACCGGCGTAGCGATCAGC
The DNA here is from genome assembly GCF_059424205.1 of Pseudomonas sp. GW456-12-1-14-TSB6. Classification (NCBI taxonomy): domain Bacteria; kingdom Pseudomonadati; phylum Pseudomonadota; class Gammaproteobacteria; order Pseudomonadales; family Pseudomonadaceae; genus Pseudomonas; species Pseudomonas sp. GW456-12-1-14-TSB6. Next base: position 210,199 of record NZ_JBWKZE010000007.1, on the reverse strand, counting down.
AGGCCATCGGCGTTTTCAATCTGTTGCAGCAAGTCGAGCACCTTCGGGCTGTCGAAGCGGGCGTGAAGCAGGTCTTCGGCCGGGAAGTCCCGCACCTGATAACTCACCACTTCCACCCCTTGCTGCTGCAACCAGCGTTGCGAGCGTTCCAGCAACACCCCTGAGCGGGAACGTTGACTGGGACTGCCACCGAGTGAGACGACCAGCATTCAGAAAATTCCTTGCGCGTTACAGGCGATTCGCGGGTTGCGATCTCGCTTCGATGTGAGTGACCTTACCAGCTGATTCATATATCCATAAATCATATTTATTCATTTGGTTATTCTTTATGGAGATATGCATTTCCCTTTCCTGCGGGCAAAAAAACAGGCCGTCAAAGCGGCCTGAAACCCTGCATCGTGGTTCCTAGTGACTGATCGTTCCCACGTCGAGGCGTCGAACCGTCCGCGTGGGAATGCCGCCCGTGACGCTCTGCGTCACAGTGGACGCGGAGCGTCCATATATTCATTCCCACGCAGAGCGTGGGAACGATCCGAGGTAGGTTATTTGTTCGGCTGTGGGGTGAGGCGCAGGTACGGTTTCACCGCGCGGTAGCCTTTCGGAAAGCGTTGCTTGATTTCGTCTTCGTCCTTGAGCGACGGCACGATCACCACTTCTTCACCGTCCTGCCAGTTGGCCGGGGTGGCTACCTTGTAGTTGTCGGTGAGCTGCAGCGAATCGATCACCCGCAGGATCTCGTGGAAGTTGCGCCCGGTGCTCGCCGGGTAGGTGATGGTCAGGCGGATCTTCTTGTTCGGATCGATCACGAACAGCGAACGCACGGTCAGGGTGTCGTTGGCGTTCGGGTGGATCAGATCGTACAGATCGGACACCTTGCGATCGGCATCGGCCAGGATCGGGAAGTTGACGATGGTGTTCTGGGTTTCGTTGATGTCCTCGATCCACTTGTGGTGCGAATCCACCGGGTCGACCGACAGTGCAATGGCCTTCACGCCGCGTTTGGTGAACTCGTCCTTGAGTTTGGCGGTGAAGCCCAGCTCGGTGGTGCACACCGGGGTGAAGTCTGCCGGGTGGGAAAACAGCACGCCCCAGCTATCGCCCAGCCATTCGTGGAAACGAATCTTGCCGGCGCTGGAATCCTGTTCGAAATCGGGGGCGATATCGCCAAGTCTGAGGCTCATGGTGCGGCTCCTGATGAGTGGTTGGAGACCTCAACTGTAGCTCGTGATTCGTTCTTCTGAAAAAGAATAAATAACTAGATATCTATATCTTTATTGAATATTAAACATCTGTTCACTGGACGCCCCGCAGCATCGCGACGAACATCGCGCTCAAGGTTCGAGAAGGCCTTGAGTTGCTGTAAAGAGGGGAACATCGGGAAAGGCTTACGGGGGTGAGCCGGACCCGAAAACGCAAAAGCCCCGTCCGGCGCGATGCCGGACGGGGCTTTTTTACATCAGTGCAGGACCGCGCTATTACAGCAGCGGGATCGAGTAGCTGACGATCAGGCGGTTTTCGTCCTGGTCGCGCTGACCTGGGATGTCGTTGCGCCAGGTAGCGTTTTTCCACATCAAGCCCAGATTCTTCAGCGGACCTTCTGGAACGACGTAACCAACGGTCAGGTCGCGTTCCCACTCGGAGCGGCCAGTAGCGTTGACACTGACCTGGTTGAAACCGACACGGCCGGTGGTGTCGATATTGTCGCCACGCAGGTAAACCACACCGGCGGTCAGGCCAGGCAGGCCGACTTTGGCGAAGTCATACGAGTAGCGAGCCTGCCAGGTACGCTCGCCAGCACGACCGAACTTCTGGATTTGCATGTCAGTGATGGTGTAGTTCGAAGAACCGTCACCTTGGTTCAGCCACGGGAAGTCGCTGTTACCGTTGCTGACCTGATAACCGCCACCGAAGGTATGACCAGCAACGGTGTACAGGAACAGACCGCTGTACAGGTTGTTGTCGACCTTACCTTTGGTGATGCCAGTACCGTAGTCACCGGAGGTGTAGTAGTTGGCATCGGTGCCATTTTTACCGTCGTCACGGCTGTTGAAGTAACGGAAATCAGACTTCAACACGCCAGGGCCGATTGCCCAGTTGTGCACCAGGCCCAGGAAATGTTGCTTGTAGAACTGGTCCAGATTGCCGTAGTAGTACTGGGCAGTCAGGTCTTTGGTGATTTTGTAGTCACCACCAGCATAGATGAACTTGTTGCTGTCGCGGCCACTCGCAGTACGACCGTTGGCGCCAGCGATCGACAGTTCTTCGTTGTTGCTGGAGTTACGACCCTTGACGTGCTCGATCTGACCGCCAACAAGGGTCAAGTCCTTGATGTCGCCCGAAGTGATCTGACCACCCTGGAAAGTTTGCGGCAGCAGACGACCATCGTTTGTAACGATAACCGGGTTTTTAGGCTGCAGAGTACCCAGCTTCAGTTCGGTCTGGGAGATCTTGGCCTTGGCAGTCAGACCCAGGCTGGAGAAGTTATCAACCGCTTCGCCATTGGATTTGCTCGGAAAAACAGTGCCGCCGTAGGAGCCGTAGTTGGTCGCTGTCGCCGGGGAAGCGCCGTTAGTACCACCACCCGAGTCCAGACGCACGCCCAGCAGGCCGATGGCGTCGATACCGAAGCCTACAGTGCCTTGGGTGTAACCGGAGATGAAGCGCAGATCGAAGCCTTGGCCCCATTCTTCCTGCTTGCTTTGAACGCCTGCACGCTTGTTGGCAGGAGCGTTGACGTCGCCATCGCGGTTGTCAGTGTTGATGTAGAAGTTACGCAGACCCAGAGTGGCCTTGCTGTCTTCGATGAAACCGGCGGCGCCTGCCTGCTGCGCCAAAACCCCTACGGCCACGGCCAGGGCCAAGGTGGACTTGTTCATGTTTCGCTCCTCTCGTTTCTAATTCTTGTGTTCCTGGTCCGGGGTCTGATGCCCCTGGATCCTAAGATGCGCGATTAGCGCCAGACCGTGACTGACAAGTCAATCGTAACCTTGTATGTCTACGACCAAGGTCTAATCGCAGTGATTTGGTCCCTGCAGGGTAAAGACTTCCTGATAAACCCAAAAAGAATTTATTCATTCTTTTTCATACCATTCGGCTATATGGCCAGCCAATTGCCATCTGCACCGGGATACAGCGTATCGGCGACTACGCTCATTACTAAATGGTATTTGTTAGCCTTTTTTTAGATCGATTAGCTTTGACTCAACCCCGATTCGTCAATCCCTATCAAAAAGGCGACGCCATGATGGCCAAACGCGCACTATCTAGTCAATTTGTTACAGTTTGTGTGTCGGCGCTGATTTCTTTTTCAGCCCATGCCGCCAACCTCACCGTGGGCTACCAGACCGGTATCGACCCAAGCAAAGTCCCCCAGGCCGACGGCGTGTACGAGAAGGCCATCGGCGAGAAAATCGACTGGCGCCGGTTCAACAGCGGCCCGGAAGTTGTGACAGCCATCGCCTCCGGCGATGTGCAGATCGGCAACCTCGGCTCGAGCCCGCTGGCGGCCGCCGCTTCGCGCAATCTGCCGATCGTGGCCTTTATCGTCTCGGCGCAGATCAATGCCGCCGAAGCGCTGGTGGTGCGCAACGGCAGCGGTATCAACAAGCCCGAAGACCTGATCGGCAAGACCATCGCCACCCCGTTCGTTTCCACCTCCCACTACAGCCTGCTCGGCGCGCTCAAGCACTGGGGCCTGGACACTTCGAAAGTCAAAGTGGTGAACCTGCAACCCGCAGAAATCGCGGCCGCCTGGAAACGTGGCGACATCGACGGCGCCTTTGTCTGGTCGCCGGCGCTGGGTGAAATCCGCAAAACCGGCAAGACCCTGACCGATGCCGCGCAGGTCGGCCAATGGGGCGCGCCGACCTTCGAAGTCTGGGTAGCGCGCAAGGACTTTGCCGAGAAGCATCCTGAAGTCGTGGCCAGGTTCGCCAAGGTGACCCTGGACTCGTTCGCTGATTACGCGGCCCATAAAGACAGCTGGACGGCCGACTCGGTGCCTGTACAGAAAATCGCCAAACTGACCGGTGCCAATCCTGCCGACGTTCCGGAATTGCTCGCGGGCTCGGCGTTCCCGGACGCCAAGGCGCAACAGACCACGGCGCTGCTGGACGGCGGTACGGCGAAAGCGATTGCTGAGACGGCGAAGTTTTTGAAGGAACAGGGCAAGGTCGAAAGCGTTCTGCCTGACTACTCGCCGTATGTCAGTGCGAAGTTTGTAGCCGAATAAACGCTATCGCGAGCAGGCTCGCTCCCCCACAGGCTCGGTGAACCTTTGTGGGAGCGAGCCTGCTCGCGATGAGGGCGTCACATCACAGAGACTTTTCGAAGATCTTCGAATTGCGCTGATAGTTATAAAGAGAAGCCCGAGCCGCCGGCAGACGTTCGACGCTGCTTGGTTCGAAGCCACGCTCGCGGAACCAGTGGGCGGTGCGGGTGGTGAGAACGAACAGGGTTTTCAGGCCTTGCGCCCGGGCACGGGTCTCGATGCGCTCGAGCAGTTCGTCGCCGCGACCGCCATGGCGATACTCAGGATTCACCGCCAGGCACGCCAGCTCGCCGGCATCCGAATCGGCAATCTGATACAGCGCCGCACAGGCGATGATCATCCCTTCACGCTCGACCACGCTGAACTGCTCGATCTCGCGCTCCAGCACTTCGCGCGAGCGACGCACCAGAATCCCCTGCTCTTCCAGCGGGCTGATCAGATCGAGCAAGCCGCCGACGTCTTCAATCGCCGCCTCGCGTACCAGTTCGAATTGCTCCTGGGCCACCAGCGTACCGCCACCGTCACGGGTGAACAGTTCGGTCAGCAGCGCGCCGTCCTCGGCATAACTGACGATATGGCTGCGCGCCACGCCGCCACGACAGGCTTCGGCGGCGGCATCCAGCAGTTCCGCCTGATAGTTGCTGCCCAGACGCTGCAAATGCGCCGGCACTTGCTGCGGACGTAGCTCGCGCACCAGTTTGCCGTTTTCGTCGATCAGACCGAGGTCGGCACCGAACAGCAGCAGCTTGTCTGCGCCCAGATCGATGGCAGCGCGGGTCGCCACGTCTTCGCAGGCCAGGTTGAAGATTTCACCGGTCGGCGAATAACCCAGCGGCGACAGCAACACGATGGAGCGCTCGTCGAGCAGGCGGTTGATGCCTTTGCGGTCGACCCGGCGCACTTCGCCGGTGTGGTGATAGTCGACACCTTCCAGCACGCCGATCGGCCGCGCCGTCACGAGGTTGCCGCTGGCCACCCGCAGGCGCGAGCCCTGCATCGGCGAGGAGGCCATGTCCATCGACAGCCGCGCTTCGATGGCGATACGCAACTGGCCGACCGCGTCGATCACGCACTCCAGCGTCGCGGCATCGGTGATGCGCATGCCGTGGTGGTAATGCGGGGTCAGCCCGCGTGCGGCGAGGCGAGTTTCGATCTGTGGACGGGAACCGTGAACCAGCACCAGCCGCACGCCGAGGCTGTGCAGCAATACGATGTCATGGACGATGTTGCCGAAATTCGGATGCTCCACGCCGTCGCCCGGAAGCATGACAACGAAGGTGCAATCGCGGTGAGCATTGATATAAGGAGACGCGTGGCGAAGCCAATTGACGTATTCGGGCATGAACCTGGGCCTGTAATAAATAGCAGCCGGAAAAAGGGCAGAACGGAAAACGCACAGCGGGCTGATGGTTATCGTCGGAACAGGCTTGGCGACACGCGCGCTCTCCTCATGAATACGGGTGGGTGTTTGGGCAATTTATACAGCTTTGAGACAGTAATGTTCGATCAACTGCCGCAATAGATGCACGGTAGGCTGCAAACGTGACATTTCGAGGTACTCGCCCGGTTGGTGCGCACAGCCGATGTCGCCGGGGCCGAGTACGATGGTTTCGCAGCCAAGGCGCTGAAGATAAGGCGCTTCGGTGCCGAACGCTACCGCTTCGGCCTTGTGGCCGGTGAGTTTTTCGGCAATTCGCACCAGTTCCGCGTCTTCGGCCTGCTCGAACGGCGGCACTTCGGGAAACAGCGGCGCGTAATCGATCTTCACTTTATGCCGCTCGGCGACCGGGTTGAGTTTGCGCAGGATCTCGCTGCGCAAGACGTTCGGGTCCATCCCCGGCAACGGCCGCAGATCGAATTCCAGCGAACACTGGCCGCAGATGCGGTTCGGGTTGTCGCCCCCGTGGATACAGCCGAAGTTCATGGTGGGTTGCGGCACGCTGAACTGCGGGTTGTTGAATTCGCGCTGCCACAGCAGGCGCAGGCCGCGCAGTTCGCCGATGGCATCGTGCATCGCTTCGAGTGCACTGTGCCCCAGGCGCGGATCCGACGAATGGCCGCTCTGCCCGAGGATATCGATGCGCTCCATCATGATGCCCTTGTGCATGCGGATCGGCTTGAGCCCGGTCGGCTCGCCGATCACTGCCGCCCGGCCCAGCGGTCGCCCCGCTTCGGCCAGCGCCCGGGCACCGGACATCGAGCTTTCTTCATCGCAGGTAGCGAGGATCAGCAGCGGCTGCTTGAACGATTGATCGAGCAGCGGTTGCACGGCTTCGATGATCAGGGCGAAGAAGCCCTTCATGTCGCAACTGCCGAGGCCGACCCAGCGGCCGTCGACTTCGGTGAGTTTCAGCGGGTCGGTTTTCCACAGCGCATCGTCGTACGGCACCGTGTCGCTGTGTCCGGCCAGCACCAGCCCGCCGGGGCCGCTGCCGAAACTGGCGAGCAGATTGAATTTGCCGGGGTTGACCTGCTGGATGTCGCAGCTGAAACCCAGGTCGCCGAGCCAGCCCGCGAGCAGATCGATCACCGCCCGGTTGGACTGGTCGAGGCCCGGCTGGGTGCAACTGACCGACGGCGCGGCGATCAGTGCAGCGAACTGGTCTTGCATGGACGGCAAAGGCATCGCTGACTCCAACTCCCGAATTGAGGTTCATCATAGAACCATCCGGCGCCGAGAATAAACCGCCGCAAAGCGTAGGAAGGTTCAGTCCTGTACACTGCACGGCCTTGGCAGCCACACATTCCCCCGGCTGCGCTCCCGATCCTGGATTTTCCGGCCATGCAGAAAGAAACCGAAATCAAACTCCGCGTCAGCCGCGAAACCCTCGCCGCCCTGCGCGAGCACCCTCTCCTGAAAAAACGCAACAAAAGTGGCTGGGAACGCCGTGAGTTGATGAATCAGTACTTCGACACGCCTGAGCGTGACCTGGCCCGGGCCAAGGTTGCCCTGCGCCTGCGCAAGGACGGCGAAGAGGTGATTCAGACCCTCAAGACCCGTGGCCAGAGCGTCGCCGGCCTGTCCGAGCGTAACGAGTACGACTGGAACCTGCCCAAAGCCAAGCTCGACGTGAAAAAACTCGACGGCGAGTGCTGGCCCGAGTCCCTCGCCGAGCTGGACAAGAAAACCCTGAAGCCGATCTTCACCACCGATTTCGTCCGCGAGCGTGCCGAAATCGCCTGGGGCCGTGGCAAGACCAAAGTGGTCATCGAAGCCGCGCTGGACCTGGGCCACGTGGTAGTCGGCAAACAGAAAGAAGAAATCTGCGAGCTGGAACTGGAGCTGCGCGAAGGCGAGCCTGCCGCGCTGCTGGAACTGGCCGCCGAACTGGCCGAAACCCTGGCCCTGATGCCGTGCGACATCAGCAAGGCCGAGCGCGGCTATCGCCTGTACGACGCCAACAGCTACTCGCTGAGCCTGCCGGCGCCGGCCATTACCGCTGAAACCCCGCTGGACGACGCCTTCGCCGCCCTGGCCTGGCACTTGCTCGGCAGCAGCCAGCGTCTGGCCGAACAGTATCGCTTCAACGGCCACTGGCGCCTGCTGCAGGACTGGGTCGAGAACCTCGCGGAAATGCGCGCCCTGCTGAGCAGCCTCGGCCAGGCCGCACCGCGTCCGTCGACCCACGACTTGCGCGTTGCCCTCGATGCCCTGCTGGAAGACTGGCGTCCGCTGGTGCAGGTCGGCATCGAAGACGAAGACGTGCGCAAGGCCGCGCCGGAGCAGTTCCTCGAAGAACTGGAAGACCCGCGCTGGGGCCTGTTCTCGCTGAACGCTTCGCGCTGGTTGCTGGCCCGTACCTGGACGGCTGACCGCAACACCCGTGGCAATCGTCAGGGTGCCGCGCAGTTGCAAAGCTGGCTGCCGCGCCTGCTGGGCGAAGAAGCCACTTCGCTGCAACTGCAGCGTTATCAGCAGCAGCCGGAAGATCTGGCCGAGCAATTGCCGCGCATCGAACGCATCCAGGTCTGGCTGCACCACGCGCGCAACGTGCTGGAAATCCCGGAAATGGATCGTCTGTACGGCGAGCTGAACAAACTGGCGCAACTGGCCAACGAACCGACCATCACCGACGAACTGCTCGATGCACGCAAGCATCAGGCGATTGCGGTTTACCAGAACCGTGCCTGGAAAATGCTGCTGCGCATGTAACACCGCCATCGCTGGCAAGCCAGCTGTGTGATCGTTCCCACGTCGAGGCGTCGAACCGTCTGCGTGGGAATGCAGCCCGGGACGCTCCGCGTCCCAAAGCGGACGCAGAGCGTCCATTGAGGCATTCCCACGCGGGAGCGTGGGAACGATCATCACCGCGCAATCAACGCAGTACCGGCAAACTCGTCGTCGACTTGATCTCCGACAACGCCACGATCGAGTTCACTTCCTGAATCCCCGGCACCAGTGACAGCTTCTCGAAAAAGAACCGCTCATACGCCTCGATGTCCGCCGCGACAATCCGCAACAGAAAATCCACCGCCCCCATCAGCACGTAACACTCCAGCACTTCGGGAAAGCCGCGAATCGCCTCGGTGAACTCAGTGAAGTTCGAACGGCCGTGGGCGTTGAGTTTGATCTCGGCGAAAATCTGCGTGTTCAGGCCGATTTTCTTGCGATCGAGCAAGGTCACCTGGCCGCGAATGATCCCCTCCTCCTTCATCCGCTGAATCCGCCGCCAGCACGGCGATTGCGACAGGCCCACCTGTTCGGCGATCTGTGCGCTGGACAAGGAAGCGTCCTCTTGCAGCAGGGCGAGAATGCGCCGGTCGTAGCTGTCCAGCTCGCTGTGCATAAATAATCCTCAAATTCAGCCAAACCCGAATTGATCTACCCGATCAATAGCGTAATCGGCTCATCTTAGATAAGAAATGCCCGGCATCGAATGTAAAAATTCCTCCACTGATTCCGGAGACCTGTCATGCCACACCTCGAAGCCGTCAACACCCCTGCGCCCCGTGCCGATGTGTGGAACGCCAGCAACGCCCATTGCCTTGCGCAGTACCAGATCCTGGCCGAGGCCGAGCCGGATTTGCTGGTGCGGGTGCTGAACCTGTTCGCCTTGCAGTGCCTCACCCCGGAACAGCTCAATGTCCAGCGGCTGGACGACTTGCTGTCGATCGACATCGTCATGGGTGGCCTGAGCTGGCACCGCGCCCAGGTGATCGCGGAAAAACTTCGTAACCTGATCAGCGTCTGCTCGGTGAACCTGCAAAATCCCGACGCGGCGTGGGATGCACCGGCGCAGGCGGCCGGCTGACAAGAACCGAAACGTCTTCGTCGGGTAGTGGCCCAACGGTCGGCGGGGCCACGACTATCCTTTGCGCACTGTCGTTCAAAAGGAGCCCGCATGTCCGTTCAACTCGCCACTCAGGACCGCTGGCTGGATCTCAATGAGGTACTGCGTGAACTGGTCGCCCAGGGTTTCATCAGCCAGGACTCGGCCGAGCAGGCGCTGAATGCCCGGCGCCGGCATGCCGCCCACGGCCAGAAGCACCCGCTGGAATTCATCGCCAGCCAGCAACTGGACGACCTCAGCCGTCCGGGCAAACACCTCGACCTGGAAAGCCTGACCCTGTGGCTGGCGCAGCAGGCCGGCCAGCCGTACCTGCGAATCGATCCGCTGAAGATCAACGTCGCCGCCATCACGCCGCTGATGTCCTATGCCTTTGCGCAGCGCCACAAGATCCTCGCGGTGTCGGTCGACCGCGACGCGGTGACCGTGGCCAGCGCCCAGCCCTATGTCAGCGGCTGGGAGGCGGATCTGACTCACGTCCTCAAATTGCCGATCAAGCGAGTGGTGGCCAACCCGGCGGACATTCAGCGTTTCAGCGTCGAGTTCTTCCGCCTCGCCAAATCGGTCAGCGGCGCCAGCAATGCCGATGCGCAGGGCGGCAACCTCGGCAACTTCGAGCAACTGCTCAACCTCGGCGCCAGCGATCAGGAGCCGGACGCCAACGATGCGCACATCGTCAACATCGTCGACTGGCTGTTCCAGTACGCCTTCCAGCAACGGGCCAGCGATATCCACATCGAACCCCGGCGCGAACAAGGCACGGTGCGTTTTCGCATCGACGGCGTGCTGCACAACGTCTATCAATTTCCGCCGCAGGTGACGATGGCCATCGTCAGCCGCCTGAAAAGCCTTGGCCGGATGAACGTCGCCGAGAAACGCAAACCCCAGGACGGCCGGGTCAAGACCAAGACTCCGGACGGCGGTGAAGTCGAGTTGCGGCTGTCGACCCTGCCCACCGCGTTCGGCGAAAAAATGGTCATGCGAATCTTCGACCCGGAGGTGCTGCTCAAGGATTTCGATCAACTTGGCTTTTCCGCCGACGACCTGCGCCGCTGGCAGGACATGACCCGCCAGCCCAACGGCATCATCCTGGTCACCGGCCCGACCGGTTCCGGCAAGACCACCACGCTGTACACCACGCTGAAAAAACTGGCGACCCCGGAGGTCAACCTCTGCACCATCGAAGACCCGATCGAGATGGTCGAGCCGGCCTTCAACCAGATGCAGGTCCAGCACAACATCGACCTGTCCTTCGCCGCCGGTGTGCGCGCGCTGATGCGACAAGACCCGGACATCATCATGATCGGCGAGATCCGCGACCTGGAAACCGCCGAAATGGCGATCCAGGCGGCGCTGACCGGGCACCTGGTACTCTCGACCCTGCACACCAACGATGCGCCGAGCGCCATCAGCCGTCTGTTGGAACTCGGCGTGCCGCATTACCTGATCAAGGCCACCGTGCTTGGCGTGATGGCGCAACGCCTGGTGCGCACACTGTGTCCGCACTGCAAGGCGCCGCTGACCCTGGACGAAGAAGACTGGCAAACCCTGACCCGGCCGTGGCAGGCGCCGCTGCCGGGCAATGCGCAACGGGCGATCGGTTGCCTGGAGTGCCGCGACACCGGTTATCACGGGCGCGCCGGGGTCTACGAAATCATGCAACTGACCGACAGCCTCAAGGCCTTGATCAGCCCCGACACCGATCTCACTGCGATCCGTCGGCAGGCGTTCAAGGAAGGCATGCGCAGCCTGCGATTGTCCGGCGCGCAGAAAGTCGCGGCGGGGCTGACAACTCTTGAAGAAGTATTGCGCGTGACACCACAAAGTGAGCAGAAATAGCCTCTCACGGAACCGGATCGTGGAAGTCGCGATCCAACCCGTTATTCAACACCAGTGGAGTCACCCAACATGCGTTTCAAACTTGCTGTCGCCACCCTCGCCTTGCTGTCCCTCCCTGTTGGTTCAGCGATGGCCGACAGCTTTTGGCGTAACGTCATTTCGTCCGGTGCCACCACCGGCTCGACCTACCTGACCTTCAAGGATCACAAACTGATCGTTGCCGCCCAGGACGATGCCGGCAGCTTCGTCGCCAGCGACGGCGGTATCCGTGGCCCGTACCTGGAAGCGGCGATGCAGAAAGTCCGCGCCGACAACCCGGGCCTGCAGGCCACCGATATGGAACTGGCGAACGCGATCCTGGCGAAGAATGCCGTGGCGTCGGAATAAGAGGCTCAAAAAAAATGCCGCTCGACATGAGCGGCATTTTTTTGCCCGCTGATCAGCGGTAATCGTCCACCGGCACGCAAGCGCAGAACAGGTTGCGGTCGCCGTAGACGTTATCCACCCGGTTCACTGCCGGCCAATACTTGTGCGCCTTGGTGTGTGCATCCGGCGTGATGCCCTGCTCGATGCTGTACGGCCGCTCCCACACGCCGGTGATATCGGCCAGGGTATGCGGCGCCCGTTTGAGCGGGTTGTCCTCGGCCGGCCAGTTGCCGTTCTGCACCTCGGTGATTTCTGCGCGGATGCTCAGCATCGCGCCGATGAAGCGATCCAGTTCGGCCTTGGACTCGCTCTCGGTCGGCTCGACCATCAAGGTGCCTGGCACCGGGAATGACATGGTCGGCGCGTGGAAGCCGTAATCCATCAGGCGCTTGGCGACGTCTTCCTCGCTGATGCCGGTGGCAGCCTTGAGTGGCCGCAGATCCAGAATGCATTCGTGGGCGACCCGCTCGTTGCGGCCGGTGTACAGAACGGGGAAAGCACCGGATAGATGCTGCGCCAGATAATTGGCCGCGAGGATCGCCACCTCGCTGGCATCCGCCAGTTGCGGCCCCATCATCGCGATGTACATCCAGCTGATCGGCAGAATGCTCGCACTGCCCCACGGCGCGGCACTGACCGCTCCGTTCTGCGGTTGCGGCCCGTCGATCGGCACCACCGGATGGTTGGCAACGAACGGCGCCAGATGCGCACGCACACCAATCGGCCCCATGCCCGGCCCGCCTCCGCCGTGGGGTATGCAGAAGGTCTTGTGCAGGTTCATGTGTGACACGTCGGCGCCAATGTCCGCCGGCCGCGCCAACCCGACCTGGGCATTGAGGTTGGCGCCGTCCATGTACACCTGGCCGCCGTGCTGGTGGATAACTTCGCAGATTTCGCTGATGCCTTCCTCGTACACACCATGAGTCGACGGGTAGGTCGCCATCAGGCACGACAGCTTGGCCCCGGCCTCGGACGCCTTGGCTTTCAAGTCCTCCAGATCGACGTTGCCGGCGTCGTCACACTCGACAATCACCACGCGCATCCCGGCCATCTGCGCCGAGGCCGGGTTGGTGCCGTGGGCCGAAGAAGGAATCAGGCAGATGTCGCGCCCACCCTGCTGGCGGCTCTCGTGATATTTGCGGATCGCCAGCAACCCGGCGTACTCGCCCTGGGCGCCGGAGTTGGGCTGCATGCAGATCGCATCGAACCCGGTGATAGCGCACAGCCAGCGCTCCAGCTCTTCGATCATCAGCGTGTAACCAACGGCCTGCTCCCGGGGCACGAACGGGTGCAGGTTGGCGAATTGCGGCCAGGTGATCGGGATCATCTCGCTGGTGGCGTTGAGTTTCATGGTGCAGGAGCCCAGCGGAATCATCGACTGGTTGAGCGCCAGATCCTTGTTCTCCAGTTGCTTGAGGTAGCGCAGCATCTCGGTTTCGCTGTGGTGGGCATTGAACACCGGGTGGCGCAGGTAAGGCGTGCTGCGTTGCAGCGTGTCGGGAATGCCGGAGGCCAGCGTTTCAGCGTCGAGATCAGCGACGTTCAACCCGTGATCGGCGCCCAGCAGTACATCGAACAGTCTGGCCACGGTGCTTTCATCACAGGTCTCGTCAAGGCTCAGACCCAGTCGACCACGACCGAGGATGCGCAGGTTGATCTGCGCGGCCCGAGCGCTTTCGATGATCGCGGTTTGCGCCCCGCCCACGTCCAGCGTGAGGGTGTCGAAGAAGTGTTGGTTGAGGCGCTGGATGCCATGGCGCTCAAGCCCGGCGGCGAGAATGCAGGTCAATCGGTGCACGCGCTGGGCGATTCGTTTCAGTCCTTCCGGGCCGTGATAGACCGCATAGAAACTGGCGATGTTGGCCAGCAAGACCTGGGCGGTGCAGATGTTCGAATTGGCCTTCTCCCGACGAATATGCTGCTCGCGGGTTTGCAGGGCCATGCGCAGCGCGACGTTGCCACGGGCATCTTTCGACACGCCGATGATCCGCCCGGGAATCGCTCGTTTGTATTCCTCGCGACTGGCGAAAAACGCCGCGTGCGGGCCGCCGTAACCCATCGGCACCCCGAAGCGCTGGGATGAGCCGAACACCACATCGGCACCCAGTTCGCCCGGCGGGGTCAGCAGCAACAGACTCAACAGGTCGGTCGCCACGCAGGCCAGCGCCTGCTGCGCGTGCAGGTGATCGATCAAGGGTCGCAGGTCACGGATCTCGCCGTGGGTGTCGGGGTATTGCAGCAGCGCGCCGAATACCTGGTGCTGCTTCAAGTTATCCACAGCGTCGACGATCAACTCGAAGCCGAAGCCTTCGGCGCGGGTCTGCACCACGGAAATGGTTTGTGGATGACAGTTTTCGTCGACGAAGAACAGATTGCTTTTCGACTTCGCCACGCGCTTGGCCAGGGCCATGGCTTCCGCGGCGGCGGTGGCTTCATCGAGCAGCGAAGCGTTGGCCAGTTCAAGGCCGGTGAGGTCAATGGTCAATTGCTGAAAGTTGAGCAACGCTTCGAGCCGACCCTGAGCGATTTCCGGCTGGTAAGGCGTGTAGGCGGTGTACCAGCCGGGATTTTCCAGCACGTTGCGCAGGATGACGGTCGGCGTCAGGGTGCCGTGGTAGCCCATGCCGATCAGGCTGGTCCAGACCTGGTTCTGCTCGGCATAACCGCGCAGTTTGGCCAGCGCTGCCTGCTCGTCCAGCGCCGGCGGCAGGTCCAGCTCGCGGTTGAGGCGAATGCCCGGCGGCACGGTCTGTTCGATCAGTTCGACCCGGCTGCCGAGGCCGAGGCTGTCGAGCATCGCCTGCTGCTCGGCGGCATCGGGGCCGAGGTGGCGGCGCAGAAAGGCATGGGGATCGCGTAACTGGCTCAGGGATGGCAACTGGGACATGACGGGCTCTCTCTTGGCTGGCGGCTCGGCGTCAATGCAACACGGTCAAACCAGCATAGCAGCCACCCCGACGGCAAAAGTCCCGGGCAGAAAAAAGCCCCGACGGGTCGGGGCTTTGGGGGCTGGCGTGCAGCTTATTCGCCGATGGCAGCCTTGTAGCCGGCAGCGTCAAGCAGCTTGTCCAGCTCGGCCTTGTCGCTTGGCTTGAGCTTGAAGATCCACGCGGCGTACGGATCGTTGTTCAGTTCTTCCGGCGAACCGGCCAGGTCTTCGTTGACGGCAATCACTTCGCCACCGACCGGGGAGTAGATGTCGGAAGCGGCCTTGACCGACTCGACGACACCGGCGGTATCACCGGCGGCGAACACCTTGCCCACTTCTGCCAGCTCGACAAACACCACATCACCCAACGCTTCCTGGGCGTGATCGCTGATGCCCACAGTGACGGTGCCGTCGGCTTCCAGGCGCGCCCATTCATGACTTTCGGCAAAACGCAGTTCAGCTGGGATGTTGCTCATGCTCGGTGTCCTCAAGAAATTGTCAGCGGTCGTGCCCGCCGGAAAAGGTTTAGATCAGGGTTTTACCATGGCGTACGAAGGTCGGTTTGACCACGCGTACCGGATACCACTTGCCACGGATTTCCACTTCGGCGCGGTCGGCAGTCGCCATCGGTACACGCGCCAGGGCAATCGACTTGCTAAGCGTAGGAGAGAAACTACCACTGGTGATCTCCCCTTCGCCAACATCAGCGATACGAACCACCTGATGAGCCCGCAAAACCCCGCGTTCCTCAAGCACCAGACCGACCAGTTTGTGCTCCACGCCGGCGGTTTTTTCCGCTTCCAGCGCATCGCGACCGATGAACCGACGCGTGGCCGGCTCCCAGGCGATGCTCCAGGCCATGTTCGAGGCCAGTGGCGAAACGTCCTGGTGGATGTCCTGACCGTAAAGGTTCATGCCGGCTTCGACCCGCAGCGTGTCGCGAGCGCCGAGGCCAATGGGGGAAATACCGGCGCCCACCAGATCGTTAAAAAATCCGGGGGCCTGATCGGCCGGCAGGGCAATTTCCAAACCGTCCTCACCGGTGTAGCCGGTGCGCGCAATGAACCAGTCGCCGTCGACGTGGCCCTCGAAAGGCTTGAGCATCTGGATCAGGTTGGCGCGGGACTGGCTCACCAGTTCGGCAATCCTGTGCCGGGCATGGGGCCCTTGAATGGCGAGCATCGCCAGCTCGGAGCGTTCGGTCATCTGAACATCGAAGCTGCCCAACTGTGCCTGCATCCAGGCCAGATCCTGATCGCGAGTGGAGGCGTTGACCACCAGACGATAACCGTCTTCGAGGCGGTAAACGATCATGTCGTCGACGATGCCGCCGCGCTCGTTGAGCATGGTGCTGTACAACGCACGGCCGGGGCTGTGCAGGCGTTCGACGTCATTGGCCAGCAAATGCTGAAGCCAGGCCTTGGCCTGGGGGCCGGTGACATCGATCACGGTCATGTGGGAAACATCGAACACCCCGCAATCGCGACGCACCTCGTGGTGCTCCTCGACCTGCGAGCCGTAATGCAGGGGCATGTCCCAACCGCCAAAATCGACCATCTTCGCGCCGAGGGCGAGATGCAGGTCATACAGAGGCGTACGCTGTCCCATGGGTTTCTCCTTCCGGGCGTGGCGAAGGTGCGGAGCGCTGCTGCACGGTTCGGAAAACCCTGTAAAAAAGGGCCTTCAGCCGATTTCAGCGACAGGGTCTGTCAGACGGACCGCACCGAATGCCGCGCATTGTAGCCGCATGATTCAGGACTGACGACTAAGTGTTTCTGTGCGCCGAGCGTCGGATCAAACCGATGACCGGCAACAGACCGACCAATACCAGGGTCAGCGCCGGCAACGACGCCCTTGCCCATTCGCCTTCGCTGGTCATTTCGAAGATCCGCACCGCCAGTGTGTCCCAGCCAAACGGGCGCATCAGCAGGGTGGCGGGCATTTCCTTGAGCACGTCGACGAACACCAGCAGCGCGGCGCTGAGCGTGCCGGGCAGCAGCAACGGCAGATACACTTTGAAAAACAGTCGCGGCCCACTGACACCCAGGCTACGTGCCGCTTCAGGCAAAGAAGGCCGTATACGCGCCAGACTGCTTTCCAGCGGCCCATAGGCCACGGCCACGAACCGCACCAGATACGCCAGCAGCAACGCCGCCAGACTGCCCAGCAGCAACGGCTTGCCCGCCCCGCCAAGCCAGCCGGACAGCGGAATCACCAGCTCCCGGTCCAGATAGCTGAACGCGAGCATGATCGACACCGCCAGCACCGAGCCCGGCAAGGCATAACCGAGATTGGCCAGACCGACTGCGGAGTTGATCGTCCGGGTCGGCGCCAGACGCCGGGCGAAGGCCAACAACATCGCCACGCTGACTGTGATCAACGCGGCCATGCCGCCCAGATACAGCGTATGGAGAATCAGCCCGGCGTAGCGCTCATCCAGGTCGAAGCGCCCGCGCTGCCAGAACCAGACCACCAGTTGCAGCACCGGAATGACAAATGCACAGGCGAACACCAGACCGCACCAGCCGGTCGCCGCCCAGGCCTTGGGCCCGCGCAGGTGATACAGCGCCTTGACCCGTGGCCGCTCGTTACTCGCCCGATTGGCGCCGCGCGCGCGACGTTCACCGTACAGCACCAACATCACCACCAGCAGCAACAGGCTGGCCAGTTGCGCAGCGCTGGGCAGACTGAAAAAGCCGTACCAGGTCTTGTAGATCGCGGTGGTGAAGGTGTCGAAGTTGAACACCGACACCGCGCCGAAATCCGCCAGCGTTTCCATCAGCGCCAGCGCCACACCAGCACCGATGGCCGGCCGCGCCATCGGCAATGCCACGCGCCAGAACGCTTGCCACGGTGACTGACCGAGCACTCGCGCCGCTTCCATCAGGCCCTTGCCCTGCGCCAGGAACGCGGTGCGCGCCAATAGATAAACGTAGGGATAAAACACCAGCACCAGCACCAGAATCACGCCACCGGTGGAGCGCACTCGCGGCAGGCGCAGGCCGCTGCCGAACCATTCGCGCAGCAGGGTTTGCACGGGGCCTGCGAAGTCCAGCAGTCCGACGAAGACGAATGCCAGCACGTAGGCCGGGATGGCGAACGGCAGCATCAGCGCCCAGTCGAGCCAGCGGCGGCCGGGGAATTCGCAAAGGCTGGTGAGCCAGGCGAGGCTTACGCCCAGCAGGGTTACGCCGATGCCTACGCCGAAGACCAGTGTCAGGGTGTTGCCCAGCAGGCGTGGCATCTGGGTTTCCCAGAGGTGCGACCAGATCTGGTGATCGATGGTTTGCCATGAGAGCAGGAGCACGCTGAGGGGGAGCAGCACCAACGCGGCGATGGCGAAGACGATGGGGTACCAGCGGCGTTGGGCGGGGTGGGCCAAGGAAACAGTCTCGTTCAAATGATTGTGCCCACGCTCTGCGTGGGCACACATTCTGTGACGCTCCGCGTCACGCTGTCGATGATGCGACGCAGAGCGCCGAGGGCTGCATTCCCACGCAGACGGTTCGACGTGGGAACGATCAAACAGTGCTGTCAGGAATGACTCAGTTCCAACCCGCCCGATCCATCATCCGGATCGCTTCAGCCTGACGCTTGCCCGCCACTTCAACCGGCAGCGTATCAGCCACGAACTGTCCCCACGCCGCCACTTCTTCCGAAGGCTTCACCGCTGGATTGGCCGGGAACTCCTGGTTCACGTCGGCAAAGATCTTCTGCGCCTCAGGCGTGGTCATCCACTCGACCAAAGCCTTGGCCGCTTCCGGGTGCGGCGCATGTTTGGTCAGGCCGATGCCCGACAGGTTGACGTGCACACCACGATCCGCCTGGTTCGGCCAGAACAGTTTCACCGGCAGTTCCGGCTTCTGCTTGTGCAGGCGACCGTAGTAGTAGGTGTTGACGATGCCGACGTCGCACTGGCCGGCGTTGATCGCTTCCAGCACCGCGACGTCGTCGGAGAACACGTCGGTGGACAGGTTGTTGACCCAGCCCTTGAGGATCTTCTCGGTCTTTTCGGCACCGTGGACTTCGATCATGGTGGCGGTCAGCGACTGGTTGTAGACCTTCTTCGCCGTGCGCAGGCACAGGCGACCTTCCCAGTTCTTGTCGGCCAGTGCTTCGTAGGTGGTCAGTTCGCCCGGTTTCACCCGTTCGGTGGAGTAGGCGATGGTCCGTGCGCGCAGGCTCAGGCCGGTCCAGGCGTGGCTGGACGAGCGATATTGCAGGGGAATGTTGGTGTCGATGGTTTTCGAGGTGAACGGCTGGAGAATGCCCATCTGCTCGGCCTGCCAGAGGTTGCCGGCATCGACGGTCAGCAGCAGGTCGGCGGTGGCGTTCTCGCCTTCGGCCTTGATCCGCTGCATCAGCGGCGCTTCCTTGTCGGTGATGAACTTGATCTTCACCCCGGTCTTGGCGGTGTAGGCATCGAACACCGGCTTGATCAGCTCATCGATACGCGAGGAGTAGACCACCACCTCGTCGGCGGCCTGGGCGGCAGTGCTGCCGATCAGGGTCAGGGCCAGTGCGGTCAGAACACGCTTGGATGCCAACATGGGAGCGGTCTCTCGGTCGGGAAAAGTGGCCCAAATGATAAGGACTCACATTTACCAGCTCAATCGAACACTTTCCCAAGGAGTTACCAGATGTTGCACAACATTTGTCAGGCCTTGGCCAAGGCCGGCAAGTCCCCGGTCAGCCCCAATGCTTCGCGCACGAACAACGCCTTGGCCTCAGGCATCTGCTCGACGATTTTCAGTCCGGTGTTGCGCAGCCAGCGCAGCGGCAGCGGATCGGCCTGGAACAGCCGCTCGAAGCCTTCCATCGCCGCCATCAGTGCCAGATTGTGCGGCATGCGCCGGCGTTCGTAGCGGCTCAGGACTTTCACGTCCGCCAGGCGTTCGCCGCGTTCGTTGGCCTGCAACAAGACTTCGGCCAGCACCGCGGCGTCAAGGAAGCCGAGATTCACGCCCTGCCCCGCCAACGGGTGAATGGTGTGTGCGGCATCGCCGATCAGCGCCAGGCCTTCGGCCACGTAGCGCTTGGCGTGACGCTGACGCAGCGGCACACACAGGCGCGGGTCGGCGCTGATGACCTCGCCGAGGCAACCTTCGAACGCGCGCTCCAGCTCGCGGCAGAAATCCGCCTCATCCAGCGCCATCAGCCGTTCGGCTTCGCTCGGTGTGGTCGACCAGACGATCGAGCACCAGTCCTGCTGCCCGTCACGCTCCAGCGGCAGAAACGCCAGCGGCCCGTGATCGGTGAAACGCTGCCACGCGGTCATGCGGTGCGGCTTGCTGCTGCGCACGCTGGTGACGATGGCGTGGTGCAAGTAATCCCATTCGCGGGTGGCGACGCCGGTCAGACGGCGCACCGCGGAGTTGGCGCCGTCCGCCGCGATCACCAGCGGCGCGCGCAAGGTGCGGCCATCGGCCAGGGTCAGCAGCCAGTCGTCACCGGAACGGCGCATCTGCTCCAGCCGCGCGTTGGCCAGCAGGCCCAGGTCGCAATCGTGCAGACGGTCGAGCAAGGCATCCTGGACCACGCGGTTTTCGACAATGTGGCCGAGCACCTCGGCGTGCACGCTGCTGGCCGAGAAGTGAATCTGGCCGGTGCCGCTGCCGTCCCAGACGTGCATGTCGGTGTACGGGCTGCTGCGTCGGTTGACGATGCCGTCCCATACGCCGAGGCGATCGAGGATCCGCTGGCTGGCTGCCGACAGCGCGCTCACCCGCGGCTCGAACGGCGCATCGCCGTCGAAGGGTTTGACGCTCAGCGGGCTGCCGTCGAGCAACAGGACTTCCAGCCCGCTGCCCTGCAACGCCAGCGCCAGGGCACTGCCGACCATTCCGGCTCCGACAATCAGCACATCCGCGCGCATTTCCATGCTTTAAGCCTGTCTCGCTGGCGGCTTGAGCCGCACGTAAAGGGTTTTACCGACCCGCGCCACCAGGTTGCCGGCGCCGTCATGAATGTCGAC
Organism: Pseudomonas sp. GW456-12-1-14-TSB6; assembly: GCF_059424205.1. Lineage (NCBI taxonomy): Bacteria > Pseudomonadati > Pseudomonadota > Gammaproteobacteria > Pseudomonadales > Pseudomonadaceae > Pseudomonas > Pseudomonas sp. GW456-12-1-14-TSB6. The sequence continues at coordinate 189,473 of NZ_JBWKZE010000007.1, read as the reverse complement.
CTGCAACTGCGGCAGGTATTTCTCGCCACTGGCGGTCTGCCGACGGATCTCGTCGAGCAGGGTGTCGTCGATGTTGAACCGGGCGAACACCGGGCCTTTGCCCGGCGATATGAAATCAATGTCGGCAGCCTTGTCCCAGACAATGTACTTCGAGCCGAGATTCTCCATGAGCATCAACATGAAGAACGGGTCGACCATCGAATACAGACTGCCGCCGAACTGGGTGCCAACGTAATTGCGGTTGTACCAGCCCAGGCCCATCGAGACCCGGATGTCACGAAAGTCATCGCTGATGTGCTGCACCCGGACACCGGCGCCGAAGTACGGCGGGTAGAGCGTCATGATCCAGCGCATCAGCCGCGCCTTGCCAAACCGTCTGATCAGCCACTCACGCATCCGGCCGCGTCCCCAGTCCCATGGCCTGACGGGCGAACCAGCGTTTGGCCGGCGGCAGCAGATCAAGGCCGAGCAGACCGATGTTGCGCCCCAGCGATACCAGCGGCTGGGTACTGCCGAACAGGCGCGTGACCTGATCGGAGAAACCGACGGTGAGGTCCTGATCGAGGCGCTGACGCTCGCGATAGGCCTGCAACGTGGCGAAATCCCCCAGCGGTTTGTCGCTGGCCAGCAGCGCGGCGGCCAACGCATCGGCATCGCGCAGGGACAGGTTGAAACCCTGCCCGGCAATTGGGTGCAGGCTGTGGGCGGCGTTGCCGAGAACGGCCAGATGCGAACGCACCTGCTCTTCCGCCTCCACCAGCGACAGCGGATACAGATGCCGCGCGCCAACCTGTTTCAGAGTGCCGAGACGGTAGCCGAACACACCTTGCAGCTCGCTGAGGAAATCACGCTCGCTCAGGTCGGCCAGACGTTGCGCGTCCATGCCCAGACGGGTCCAGACCAGCGCGCAGCGGTTTTCCGGCAGCGGCAGCAGCGCCATCGGGCCTTCGTCGGTGAAGCGCTCGAACGCCATGCCGTTGTGCGCTTCGCTCGGGGTGATGTTGGCGATCAGCGCGCTCTGGTTGTACGGGCGCTTGCGCACGTTGATGCCCAGTTGCTCGCGCAGACCGGAACGGCCGCCATCGGCGAGCACCGCCAGATCGCATTCGACCGTGGTTTCATCGTTGAGGGTCAGCCGATAGCCGTCGGGCAGCGGCTCCATGCGGGAAACTTCCGCCGGGCAGCGCCAACTGATCACGTCTTTGTCGAGGTGCTGCCACAGGCACTGGCCGAGCCAGGCGTTTTCAACGACATAGCCGAGCGCCGGAACGCCCTCTTCCATCGCCGACAGGCGAGCAGTGGAGAACCGACCACGGTCGGACACGTGAATCTGTTTGATCGGCTCGGCGCGGCGGGAGATTTCCTGCCACACGCCCAGCCGCTGATAAATCTGCCGCGAACCGAAAGACAGCGCCGAGGAACGCGCGTCGTAGCTCGGCTGCCAGGTGTCACCGGGGGCGAACGGTTCGATCAGCACGATCTTCCAGCCACGGGCCTTGGCCCCGGCCTGCAAGGCCAACGCCAGACTGGCGCCGACCAGACCACCACCGATGATTGCCAGATTGACCCGACTCATGCCGCGCAGGTCCGTGCTTGCGCCATCAGGGCTTCGATCTCGGCGACGGTTTTCGGCACGCCGCCGGTCAGGATTTCACAACCGCTCTTGGTCACTACCACGTCATCCTCGATGCGCACGCCAATGCCGCGCCATTTCTTCGCTACGTTCTGATTGTCCGGGGCGATGTAGATGCCCGGCTCCACCGTCAGCGCCATGCCGACTTCCAGCACCCGCCATTCGCCGCCGACCTTGTATTCGCCAACGTCATGCACATCCATCCCGAGCCAGTGACCGGCGCGGTGCATGTAAAACGCCTTGTAGGCCTCGGAGGCGATCAACTCGTCGACTTCGCCCTGCAACAACCCCAGCTTCACCAGCCCGGTGGTGATGACCCGAACCGTGGCTTCGTGCGCCTGGTTCCAGTGTTTGTTCGGAGCGATTTCGGCGAATGCCGCTTCCTGCGAAGCCAGCACCAGTTCGTAGATCGCTTTCTGCTCGGCGGAAAACTTGCCGTTGACCGGCCAGGTGCGGGTGATGTCGCTGGCGTAGCAGTCGATCTCGCAACCGGCGTCGATCAGCACCAGATCGCCGTCCTTGAGCAGCGCGTCATTCTGCTGGTAATGCAGGATGCAGCTGTTGCGCCCGGCAGCGACGATCGAACCGTAGGCCGGCATCTTCGCCCCGCCCTTGCGGAACTCGTAATCCAGTTCGGCTTCGAGGCTGTACTCATACAGCCCGGCCCGGCTGGCCTGCATCGCCCGGATGTGGGCCTGGGCGGAAATCCGCGCGGCCTCGCGCATCACCTTCACTTCTGCCGCCGATTTATACAGGCGCATGTCGTGCAGCAGGTGATCCAGGGCAACGAATTCGTTCGGCGGCTGGGCGCCGAGGTGCGCCTTGGAGCGGATCACGTTGATCCAGTCCATCAGGTGGCGGTCGAATTCCGGGTTGCTGCCCATGGCCGAATACACCCGGTCGCGGCCTTCGATCAGGCCCGGCAGGATGTCGTCGATGTCGGTGATGGGGAAAGCGTCATCGGCGCCGAAATCGCGGATCGCGCCTTCCTGGCCGGCGCGCAGGCCGTCCCAGAGTTCGCGTTCGGCGTTGCGTTCACGGCAGAACAGCACGTACTCGCCGTGTTCGCGACCGGGCATCAGGACGATGACCGCCTGTGGCTCGGGGAAACCGCTGAGGTACTGGAAGTCGCTGTCCTGGCGATAGACGTGCTCGACGTCGCGGTTGCGGATGGCGACCGCGGCGGCCGGCAGGATCGCGATACTGTTGGGTTCCATCTGCGCCATCAGCGCCTTGCGGCGCCGGGCGTATTCCGCTTTCGGGATATGGATCATGGGCAGATGGCTTTCCCTGGCACGCGATCAGTGCAGCGACGGCTTGGCCGCTGGCGGCACGTCGGCCTTTTTGGTTTCGGAGAACAGCAGCAGCGGAGCGACACGCAGGTACTCCATGACTTCCATATAGTCGCTTTCGCCGTCTTCGGATTCTTCCAGTGCGTCTTGCACCTGGGAGATCGCTGCAAGATCCTGCAACACTTCCGTGGCCTCGGTGCTCAGCATGCTGCTGTCGCGGCAGTTCAGGCCGAACCCGGTGAGGAAGCCCTGGCACCATTCGCCCAGCGCGGCGGCACGCTCGGCCAGAGGCGTGTCATCGTTCGGCAACAGCAGAACCACGGTGACGTCATCGCCGGTGAGTTCGCTCTTGACCATTTCCTGCAGACCAATCAGCGCGTTGCGGACGTTGTCCTGCGGCTCGCTTTCGAGCAGTTCGGCGGCATCGATCAGCCACTCTTCGGCATTGAAGCCGGCGCCAGCGCAACTGCGGCCCAGCAACAGGCCGTGCAGTTCGGCAGGCGAAACGGAGTGACCGCTGAAGTTCAGCAGGGTGGCAAAGCCTTGGTACGGGGAATTCTGAATGGGCATGGGCAGCTAGGCGCCAGACGGCGCTATGTCTAGAATGAAGGCCTTGTATCCTACATCGACAGACTCGCCAAGACCATTAAAGGCTGTCCGCCAGCCAAACCCATCAGACCGAATCAGTGGACACAATGGAAGACACCGACCTGCAAGCGCTGATGGCCAGACTCGAACTGCTGATTACCCGAGTCGAGCAACTAAAGAGTCAAAATGCACTCTTACTTGCTCAGGAAAAGACCTGGCGCGAGGAACGCGCGCACCTCATTGAAAAAAACGAAATCGCCCGGCGTAAGGTCGAATCGATGATTTCGCGCCTCAAGGCCCTGGAGCAAGACTCATGAGTTCAAGCAATAGCGTTACCGTGCAGATCCTCGACAAAGAGTATTCGATCATCTGCCCCCAGGAAGAGCGCAGCAATCTGATCAGCGCCGCCCGCTACCTGGACGGCAAGATGCGCGAGATCCGCAGCAGCGGCAAAGTCATCGGCGCCGACCGCATCGCCGTGATGGCCGCGCTGAACATCACCCACGACCTCTTGCACAAAGAAGAGCGTCCGGACATCCAGGCCAGCGGTTCGACCCGTGAACAGGTGCGTGACTTGCTCGATCGTGTCGATCTGGTGCTGGCGACCGATCCGGACGTCACCAAGGGCTGATTCGCCAGGCCGCTTGAGTTATACTCGCCGCACTCCCTGGGGTGCTTGCCAGTTGACGATGTCCCTGAGCCGATTTGCACTACCCTGGGGGTTGCACGTTGGGCTGGTGTGCATGTCCGCCAGACGGAAAGCCTTAAAGCCTACTGCATCCTCCACCTTGAACTCTCGGGTTCAAGGGCTAAGTCGACAGCGGCTCATCCGGGGAGCCTGATTCGAATCCGATGCCGGTGCATGCCGGCATCGGATTTTTTATGCGTACGTTTTCGTCCCACCCTGCCGAAGCCGAACCATGACCGAACCCGCGTTGCTGCCCCGCCCCCAACTGCGCCGCCTGCTGCGTAAGGCCCGCCGCTCGCTGACGCGAAGCGAACAACGCCAGGCCGCCGAAGGCCTGTATAAACAACTGGCACAAAACCCGCACTTTCGCCGGGCGAAACACATTTCCCTGTACCTGCCCACCGACGGTGAAATCGACCCGCGCCTGTTGCTCAGCGCTGCCCAGCGTCGCGGCAAGAAAACCTACCTGCCGGTGCTCAGTGCCTGGCCACGGACCAAAATGGTCTTTCAGCAGATCCGCCCCGGCGAAAAGCTCAAACCCAACCGTTTCCGCATTCTTGAGCCGCGCGCCAATCTGGCCCGTCAGCGCAAGGTCTGGGCACTGGATCTGGTGTTGTTGCCCTTGGTGGGATTCGACGATGTCGGCGGACGCCTGGGCATGGGCGGCGGATTTTACGATCGCAGCCTGGCCTATCTGGCCCGACGCCAGAACTGGCGCAAGCCGACGCTATTGGGACTGGCCCATGAATGTCAGAAAGTCGAACGGCTGGCGCAGGCGAGCTGGGATGTACCGTTGCAGGGAACGGTGACGGACAAGGCGTGGTATTTCGCAGGATAGACGCCGCGCGGATCAACGGCGTCGAAAAGGCAGTTTCAGCGCTTGAAGGCTGTCGACTGTTGTACTTGTTGCGCCACTTCAATCGGTGCATCGGCCTTGTTGGCCCACAGACTTTGCGCATAACCGGTGGTCACGACGCCCAGACCGAACAAAATTACCAAAGTCCACAGCAAATCCGGTTTGCGTTTCATCGATTGCCCCCCTCAAGGCACATCATCACGATGACAGCAGCGGTTTCCATTCGTAGGCCGTGCAGCAGCGTCAAGCTTTAAAGGCCGGCATTTTGCGACAACGTGAACCGTCGCGCAAATGCTGACGTCAACCGACCGTCGGTTTGTCATAAAATTGCCGGACAACCTGCCCAATGACCGCTTGAGGAGCACACACCATGGCCTACTGGCTGATGAAATCCGAGCCCGACGAGCTCTCGATCAAGGGCCTGGAAAAGCTCGGCAAAGCGCGCTGGGACGGGGTTCGCAACTATCAAGCGCGCAATTTCCTGCGGGCCATGGCGGTCGGGGATGAATTCTTTTTCTACCATTCCAGCTGCCCGGAGCCGGGGATTGCCGGAATCGGCAAAATAATCGAAGCCGCGTACCCGGATCCCACCGCACTGGAACCGGAAAGCCATTACTTCGATCCGAAAGCCACGCCGGAGAAAAACGCCTGGAGCGCGATCGATGTCGCCCACGTAGAGACATTCAACCGGGTCTTGAAGCTGGATTATCTGAAGCAGCAGACCGCGCTGGCCGAGATGCCGCTGGTGCAAAAAGGTTCGCGGCTGTCGGTGATGCCGGTGACTGCCGAGCAGTGGGCGGCGGTTATCGCGTTGAAACCCTGAGTCATCCTTCGCCTGACAAAATGCCTTCGCGGGCAAGCCAGCTCCCACAGGGATTTTTAGTGAACACATAATTTGTGACCACCAGAAATACCTATGGGAGCTGCGGTGCGACGATTCGACTTGCCAGCGATGGGAACCGCCCGGACAACGAATGCCTTACTGAATGATCAGGTTGTTGAATAACAGGTCTTCAACCACCGGCTTGCCGGTCTCGTCGTTCATCACTTGCTGGGTCTGTTTCAAGGCTTCCTGACGCAGTTTTTCCTTGCCCTCGATGCTGCCCATCGCATCGGTGGTCTGCTGAGTGAACAGCGCCACCAGCTGATTGCGGATCAGCGGTTCATTGGCCTTGACCAGTTTGGTCGCCTCTTCACCGGTCACTCGCAGTGCCACGTCGGCCTTGTAGACCTTGAGTTTCGGGGTGCCATCCAGCCCGTAGTTGCCCACGAACGGCGGGCTCAGGGTGATGTAGTTGACCTTCGGCGCCTCGCCCTCTTTGGCTTCTTCGGCCAGCGCTGCCACAGGCAGAGACAGGGCCAGCAACAACATGATCCACGCTTTCACAATTCGCTCCTTATCCGGTTTGCGGCCTAGCATAACGACCCGCCGCGCAAGCACAAGCTTATGGCGGACTATCAGGGCCGGGCATGCTCGTTGACCCGTTGACTGCCACACCTACACTTATCGGCCATCACTCCCAAAGGAATAGCCCTGATGAAAGCCGTGCTGTGCAAAGCCTTCGGCCCTGCCGAATCGCTGGTGCTGGAAGACGTCGCCAGTCCTGTCGCCAAGAAGAACGAAATCCTGCTGGACGTGCACGCCGCCGGGGTCAACTTCCCGGACACGCTGATCATCGAGGGCAAGTACCAGTTCAAGCCGCCCTTCCCGTTCTCGCCGGGTGGCGAAGCCTCCGGCGTGGTCAGCGCGGTGGGGGAAAAGGTCAGTCACCTGAAAGTCGGTGACCGGGTCATGGCACTGACCGGCTGGGGCAGCTTCGCCGAGCAGGTCGCAGTGCCGGGCTACAACGTGCTGCCGATCCCGCCATCGATGGATTTCAACACCGCCGCCGCCTTCAGCATGACCTACGGCACGTCGATGCACGCCCTCAAGCAGCGCGGCAATCTGCAACCAGGCGAAACCCTGCTGGTACTCGGCGCCTCCGGCGGCGTTGGCCTGGCCGCCGTGGAAATCGGCAAAGCCATGGGCGCGCGGGTGATCGCCGCCGCCAGCAGCGCGGAAAAACTCGCGGTGGCCAAGGCTGCCGGGGCAGACGAACTGATCAACTACAGCGAAACCAGCCTCAAGGACGAGATCAAGCGCCTGACCGACGGCCAGGGCGCCGACGTGATCTACGACCCGGTCGGCGGCGACCTTTTCGATCAGGCTGTCCGCGCCATCGCCTGGAACGGCCGCCTGCTGGTGGTCGGTTTCGCCAGCGGCCGCATTCCCGAACTGCCGGTCAACCTCGCCCTGCTCAAAGGCGCTGCGGTACTCGGCGTGTTCTGGGGCTCCTTCGCCCAGCGCCAGCCGCAGGACAACGCGGCGAATTTCCAGCAATTGTTCGGCTGGTTTGCCGAGGGCAAGCTGAAGCCGCTGGTGTCGCAGGTCTATCCGCTGGGCAATGCCGCGCAGGCGATCAATGATCTCGGGCAGCGCAAGGCTGTAGGCAAGGTTGTGGTGCAAGTGCGCTGACCTGCTCGGGCGACCCGGAATTGATGCCCACTTCCGGATCGCCCCTCAGAACATTCCAGGCTGCAAATGTGCCGGCAGCCTCAAACAGAAAGCACCTTCTGCATTGCTCGCAGGACATTTCTCAAACCTGCGTCCTGCAAAATCCTGAAACCCGGCAGGAAGCTGCGGAGGTAACCATTCCCACAACGCCCTGCACTTATATCTGAGCGACATGTTCATAAAGGAACGTGCGACATCCAACATTTCCACTGTTTTGCCGATGGGAAGCGGTGCTATTTTCGGTAACGAAACTGTAACATTCGCATCCGCAGTCAAAACAAGAAATCTGGAGCTCTTGAATGTTTGCTTTCTTTCGTCCTGCCGCACATCAGGCTCCATTGCCTGAAGAAAAAATCGACAGCACCTACCGACGCCTGCGTTGGCAGATCTTCGCCGGCATCTTCTTTGGCTATGCGGGTTACTACCTGCTGCGCAAGAACTTCTCGCTGGCCATGCCGTACCTGATCGACGAAGGCTACAGCCGTGGCGATCTGGGTCTGGCGATGTCGGCAATCGCCATCGCGTACGGTCTGTCCAAGTTCCTCATGGGCCTGGTGTCCGACCGCTCCAACCCGCGTTACTTCCTGCCGTTCGGCCTGCTGGTATCGGCCGGGGTCATGTTCATTTTCGGTTTCGCGCCTTGGGCAACCTCCAGCGTGACCATGATGTTCATCCTGCTGTTCATCAACGGTTGGGCCCAGGGCATGGGCTGGCCGCCGAGCGGACGCACGATGGTGCACTGGTGGTCGCAGAAGGAACGTGGCGGCGTGGTGTCGGTGTGGAACGTGGCGCATAACGTCGGTGGCGGTCTGATCGGCCCGCTGTTCCTGATCGGCATGGGCCTGTTCAACGACTGGCACGCAGCGTTCTACGTCCCGGCCGCCGTGGCTCTGGCAGTAGCGGTGTTCGCTTTCGTGACCATGCGTGACACCCCGCAATCGGTCGGCCTGCCGCCGATCGAGAAGTACAAGAACGACTACCCGGAAGGCTACGACGCCAGCCACGAAGACGAATTCAGCGCCAAGGAAATCTTCGTCAAATACGTGCTGCGCAACAAAATGCTCTGGTACATCGCCATGGCCAACGTCTTCGTCTACCTGCTGCGCTACGGCGTGCTGGACTGGGCGCCGACCTACCTGAAAGAAGCCAAGGGTTTCACCGTGGATAAAACCTCGTGGGCCTATTTCTTCTACGAGTGGGCGGGGATTCCGGGCACGCTGCTGTGCGGCTGGATGTCGGACAAGATCTTCCGTGGCAACCGTGGCCTGACCGGTATGGTGTTCATGGCATTGGTGACCGTCGCGACCCTGGTGTATTGGCTTAACCCGGCCGGCCACCCGACCATCGACATGATCGCTCTGTTCTCCATCGGCTTCCTGATCTATGGCCCGGTGATGCTGATCGGCCTGCAGGCGCTGGAACTGGCGCCGAAGAAAGCCGCCGGCACTGCCGCAGGCTTCACCGGTCTGTTCGGGTATCTGGGTGGTTCGGTCGCGGCCAGTGCAGCGATGGGCTACACCGTGGACCACTTCGGCTGGGATGGCGGTTTCGTGCTGCTGGTGGGCGCTTGCCTGCTGTCGATGGCCTTCCTGGCCCCGACCCTGTGGCACAAGCAAGTCGCCAGTCAGAGCCGCGAAGCAGTCGCCTGATCAGCCTTTGACTTACAGCGCTTGAGCCGCGCCTCCAGATTCCGGTCTGGCATGGCGTGGCTGCGCAGGGCGAGAGCGGTCTGCTCGACATAATCGCGAGTCGTGCCGTACCGCCCGCAAGCGCTTTCGAACACCTGGCTCAGCACATGATCCGGCAAGTTGCCGGCATAGCTGGGCAGGTGTCGCTCCAATACGAATCCCAACGCCTGAACCTGGCTGCCATCTTCGAGTCGGCAGTTGAGCCAGTGTGGCCGATAGGACGGGAACGGCATTTCGCGTTTCCACAACGCATACAGCGCGCTGTCCAGATTGTCTTCCGGCAACCGGTAGGCGAAGCCGCTGCACGAGCCGCCACGATCCAGACCAAAGACCAGACCCGGCATTTCCGGCGTGCCGCGATGCTCGTGGGACCACAAGTACAAGCCACGGTGATAGCCATGCACGCGCCCACGCACCCGCTCCACGGCTGTGCATTCCGGCCGCCAGATCAGCGAACCGTAGGCGAACAGCCAAACCGGCCCGCCCTTGTGGCGTGCCATGGTCGATTGCATGGATGCGAGAAGTTGTTCGTGCGTCAGCTGCGGCCCAAGATCGAGCCGCGGAGGGTAAGCCAGGTTCAGAAAAGCGTTTTCAATGGCGCTCATGGCGAATAGCGTTCAGCTCCCCGCGGGTGAAGAATTACTTAATAGAACGCACCGCTGTAACAATAAGGCACATATGTTTTAAGGCAATTTGAGTGCCATGGCACAGTTCTTAATTGATTGCCTGTTTGATATATAACCTACCGGCATTTATGCAATTACATAAATACCGATCGGCTATATGAAGAGTTATAACGGACTCAGGCGCGGGGTGCGTAAGCAAACACATCCGCACGCATCTGATGGGCATCCATCCCCGCTTCCACCAGCGCATCCAGCGTGCCGTAGACCATGGCCGGCGAGCCGCTGGCATAGACGTGCAACGGTTTCAGATCAGGGAAATCCTCGCACACCGCTTCGTGCAACATCCCGCAGCGCCCCTCCCAGCCGCACTGGTCACTGACGACTTTGTGCAGGAACAGATTGGGCAATTTCAGCCATTCGTCCCAATGTTCGATTTCGTAGAAATCTTCCGGACGACGCACGCCCCAATATAAGTGCACCGGATGTTTGAAGCCCGAAGCCCGGCAATGTTCGATCAGGCTGTGGATCTGACCCATGCCGGTGCCGGCGGCGATCAGCACCAGCGGCCCGTCCGGCAGTTCCGCCAGATGGGTGTCGCCGAACGGCAGTTCGACCCGCACCATCGGGTTGCGCCTGAGCTGATCGATCAGGCTCAGCGCACTGGATTCGCGCGCCAGCACATGGATTTCCAGATCGCGACCGCCGTGGGGCGCCGAGGCCATGGAGAACGCCGACTTCTCACCGTTCTCGCGCTCGATCATCAAATACTGGCCAGCGTGGTAGCGCGGCGGTTTGCCGGCCGGCGCCCGCAGACGCACACGAAAGGTATCGCCACCGACGTCCCGGCATTCGATGACCTGACACGACACGCTACGCACCGGCAGTTCTCCCAGCGCGAGCACGCCATCCCACAGCACGATGCAGTCTTCCAGCGGCTCCGCTATGCAAGTGTAGAACTCACCGTGGTCGTGCACCTTGCCGGCCTGTTGGACCCGGCCTTCCACCAGCAGCGCCGCGCACACGTGACAATTGCCGTTGCGACAGCTTTGCGGGCATTCGTAGCCCAGGCGCCGCGCACCATCGAGAATCCGCTCTCCGGGCTGTATCTCGAGCACCGCTCCGGAGGGCTGCAGGGTTACACGCATCAATCTATTCCTAACTGATTCCAGATGGCATCGATCCGTTGAGTGACGGCATCATCCTTGACGATGACGCGGCCCCACTCGCGAGTGGTTTCGCCCGGCCACTTGTGGGTGGCGTCCAGGCCCATCTTCGAGCCGAGTCCCGACACCGGCGAGGCAAAGTCGAGGTAGTCGATCGGCGTGTTGTCGATCATCACCGTGTCGCGCTTGGGGTCCATGCGCGTGGTGATGGCCCAGATCACGTCGTTCCAGTCACGCGCGTTGATGTCGTCGTCGGTGACGATAACGAACTTGGTGTACATGAACTGTCGCAAAAACGACCAGACACCCAGCATCACGCGCTTGGCGTGGCCCGGATACGACTTCTTCATCGTCACCACGGCCATGCGGTACGAGCAGCCTTCCGGCGGCAGGTAGAAGTCGGTGATCTCCGGAAACTGCTTCTGCAGGATCGGCACGAACACTTCGTTCAGCGCCACGCCGAGAATCGCCGGCTCATCCGGCGGACGGCCGGTGTAGGTGCTGTGGTAAATCGGTTTGATCCGGTGGGTGATGCGCTCGACGGTGAACACCGGGAAGCTGTCGACTTCGTTGTAGTAACCGGTGTGGTCACCGTACGGGCCTTCGTCGGCCATCTCGCCCGGATGGATCACGCCTTCAAGGATGATTTCGGCAGTGGCCGGCACTTGCAGGTCGTTGCCACGGCACTTCACCAGCTCCGTGCGACTGTCGCGCAGCAGACCGGCGAAGGCGTATTCGGAGAGGCTGTCCGGCACCGGAGTAACGGCGCCGAGAATGGTCGCCGGATCGGCACCGAGGGCCACGGACACCGGGAACGGCTGGCCCGGGTGCTTCTCGCACCACTCACGGAAATCCAGCGCACCGCCACGGTGGCTGAGCCAGCGCATGATGACCTTGTTGCGGCCGATCACTTGCTGACGGTAGATGCCAAGGTTCTGCCGATCCTTGTTCGGACCTTTGGTGACCGTCAGGCCCCAAGTGATCAGCGGCGCCACGTCGCCCGGCCAGCAGGTCTGCACCGGCAGCATCGCCAGATCGACGTCGTCGCCTTCTATGACCACTTCCTGGCACGGCGCGTCCTTGATGACTTTCGGCGCCATCGCAATGATCTTGCGGAAGATCGGCAGCTTCGACCACGCGTCCTTCAAACCCTTCGGCGGCTCCGGTTCCTTGAGGAACGCCAGCAGCTTGCCGATTTCGCGCAGCTCGCTGACCGACTCGGCGCCCATGCCCATGGCCACCCGCTCGGGCGTGCCGAACAGGTTGCCGAGCACCGGGATGTCGTAACCGGTCGGCTTCTCGAACAGCAGCGCCGGGCCCTTGGCCCGCAGCGTGCGGTCGCACACCTCGGTCATTTCCAGCACCGGCGAAACGGGAATCTGGATGCGTTTCAACTCTCCGCGCTGCTCAAGCTGCTGCACGAAATCCCGAAGATCCTTGAATTTCATTGACGATGGCACCCTCAAAATAGGCGTACATCCTACCTGCTATGCCGGTCGCTGGCAGCCCGTCACTGCTTACTTGGCTGCATTCGCCTGACCTTTTCCCAGATTTGCCCTCGCCTGCAGGTCGACAAACAGCGGTTCGAGGATCGGCGCAACGAAACGCGCGCCGACCTCCGACAGGTGATTGTCATCGGTGTACAGTGAGTACCCACCGAGCTCGGCACGGCACAGACCGCTTTCATCGCACAGCTTCGGCGCCGGATCGACCACGCGTACCGCCGGGTCTTTCGCCAGCTCGGCGAACAGCTGACTGATGAAGGCCTGGCGCTTTTGGTGTTCGGCGACATTCAGCCCGACGTCATCCACCGGACGATCCAGCATCGCCAGTCGCGTCAGACGGTACGGCGGACTGAAAGCCTGCAACGGCGCCTCTTTCACCAGCCAGACCCGATGCCCGCCCGCACGCAATTGCGCCACTCGCGCGCGCAGACCGTCAGCCAGACGCTGCTCGGCGACGGCACGGTCGTAGTGCCCGTCAGGCGTTCTCAAGACATGGCCCAGATCACCTCTGGCATCGCCATAGAGATACAGACTCCAGCGCGCAACCAGCACCACATCACTGACGGTTTGCGGTTTGATTGCCTGCACCACACGTTGGTTGAACCGCGCGCAGCGGGCGTCATGCTCCAGACCTTCCACCGGTATGCACCCCGGCGAACTGGCGAGGATCACACTGACGCCATGGGCTTGCGCACCATCATCGAAGACCGGAATCAACGCCGTGGCATGACTGTCGCCCCAGACCAGCGCTCGCGAAGCCTGGTTCTGCAGACCGTAATGACAGAACAACTTGTCATCCGGGGTCTTGTCGTCCGCCAGACATGCCATCAACTCCGGCCGCCACTCGCGCCCCTTGGCGTATTGCAATGCCTGATCGGACAGGCGCCACGGCAGGCCGTCGGTCCAGCGCAGGGTTTGCCCGGCCAGTCCGATTATCAGCACGCCGAACGCACCGGCGATCAGAATCTGCCGACGTCCGGCCAGCAAGCGCCGCTCGCGGAACGGCGTCTCGACGAATTTCCACGACAGATAACCCAGCACCAGGGTCAGCAGAATAAACCCGGCGCTGTCGAAGGCGCTCGGCTCGTCGACGCTGGCGTAGCTGGAAAACACGAACACCGGCCAGTGCCACAAGTACCAGGAATAGGAAATCAGACCCAGACCTACCATGACCCGACTGCTCAAGAATTGACCTACCCAGGTCTGGCGATGACCGTTGGCCAGGATCAACAGCACCACGCCAAGCACCGGCAGCAATGCGGCCGCACCGGGGAACGGCGTACGTTTGTCGAAACCGAACACCGCCAACAGAATCAGGCCCATGCCGAGCAGGCTCAACAGTTGCGCGGCCATCGGCTTGAGGCGCCAGGCATGCTTCGGTGCGATCGCCAGCATCGCCCCCGCCAGCAGCTCCCATGCGCGCATCGGCAGCAGGAAGAAGGCTTTTTCCGGATGGTGGTGGACCGCCCAGACGCTCAACCCGAATGAAACAAGCAGCACGCCGAACAGCGCCAGCCGCCAGTGCTTCAAGCGGCTCGACATCAGGGTCAGCAATAGCGGGAAGACAATGTAGAACTGCTCCTCTACCGCCAGTGACCAAGTGTGCAGCAGCGGTTTGAGATCCGAGGCGACATCGAAGTAGCCGTCCTGGCGCATGAACAGGATGTTCGAGACAAACAGCACCTGATAGCGCACCGAGCGCCCGAGTTCTTCGTAGTCCTTGGGCGCCATCAGAAACCAGCCCACCGCCAGCACCGCGATGATCATCGCAAACAGCGCCGGCAGGATCCGCCGCGCACGCCGCGACCAGAACTCGACGAAACTGAACCGGCCGGCCTGGCGCTGGTTCCAGATGATCGAGGTGATGAGGTAACCGGAGATCACGAAAAACACGTCCACACCGACAAAACCGCCGGTAAACCCAGGGACGCCAAAATGGAACAGCACCACGGCTATCACCGCGACTGCCCGCAAGCCGTCGATATCCCTTCGATAAGCGAGTGTGCTCATAAATCTTTAATGCCAATCAGATGGTTATTTTGTACAGCATCGAACGCTGCTTCTTGTTTTGCCCAGTCACTGACCTTACCAGATCGCAAACCTCCTATCGGCCGGACAAAAAACAGGCAAAAAAATGGCGCCCTCGAAAGGACGCCATCTTCTGAATCAACCGACGATGTTACTTGCGCTTCATCGACAGGAAGAATTCGTCGTTGGTCTTGGTCGTTTTCAGCTTGTCGACCAGGAACTCGATGGCCGCGACTTCGTCCATCGGGTGCAGCAGTTTGCGCAGGATCCACATACGCTGCAGTTCGTCGTCGGCAGTCAGCAGCTCTTCACGACGGGTACCGGACTTGTTGATGTTGATGGCCGGGAACACACGCTTCTCGGCGATACGACGGTCCAGTGGCAGTTCCATGTTGCCGGTGCCCTTGAACTCTTCGTAGATCACTTCATCCATCTTCGAGCCGGTTTCAACCAGCGCGGTGGCGATGATGGTCAGCGAGCCGCCTTCTTCGATGTTTCGCGCGGCGCCGAAGAAACGCTTCGGTTTCTCCAGGGCGTGGGCATCGACACCACCGGTCAGCACCTTGCCGGAGCTCGGGATCACGGTGTTGTAGGCACGGGCCAGGCGGGTGATGGAGTCGAGCAGGATCACCACGTCCTTCTTGTGTTCGACCAGGCGCTTGGCCTTCTCGATCACCATTTCAGCCACTTGCACGTGACGGGTCGGTGGCTCGTCGAAAGTCGAGGCAACCACTTCGCCGCGCACGGTGCGCTGCATTTCGGTCACTTCTTCCGGACGCTCGTCGATCAACAGCACGATCAGGTGAACTTCAGGGTTGTTACGGGCGATGTTCGCTGCGATGTTCTGCAGCATGATCGTTTTACCGGCTTTCGGCGGTGCAACGATCAGACCGC
The DNA here is from genome assembly GCF_059424205.1 of Pseudomonas sp. GW456-12-1-14-TSB6. NCBI lineage: Bacteria > Pseudomonadati > Pseudomonadota > Gammaproteobacteria > Pseudomonadales > Pseudomonadaceae > Pseudomonas > Pseudomonas sp. GW456-12-1-14-TSB6. Next base: position 173,958 of record NZ_JBWKZE010000007.1, on the reverse strand, counting down.
GCTGGCCTTTGCCGATCGGGGCGCACAGGTCGATCACACGACCGGTCAGGTCTTCGGTGGAGCCGTTGCCGGCTTCCATCTTCATGCGCACGGTCGGGAACAGCGGGGTCAGGTTCTCGAAGAGAATCTTGTTTTTCGCGTTCTCAGGACGATCGAAGTTGATCGTGTCGACCTTGAGCAGGGCGAAATAACGCTCGCCTTCCTTCGGAGGGCGGATCTTGCCAACGATGGTGTCACCGGTGCGCAAGTTGAAACGGCGGATCTGGCTCGGCGAAACGTAGATGTCGTCAGGGCCGGCGAGGTAGGAAGCGTCAGCGGAGCGCAGGAAGCCGAAGCCGTCCTGGAGAATCTCCAGCACGCCATCACCGGAGATTTCCTCACCGCTTTTAGCGTGCTTTTTCAGCAGGGAGAAAATCACGTCCTGCTTGCGCGAACGGGCCATATTTTCTATGCCCATCTGTTCGGCCAATTCGAGCAGTTCGGTAATCGGCTTTTGCTTGAGTTCAGTCAGATTCATATAGGAATGACGTAATCATTTATGGAGGGGGGAAATTAAGCTTTTGGCTTAATGAGGCCGCGCCGCGGAGAAGGCGACAGGATCGCGTACTTATTCGAAAAGGAGTGCGTCGGCGACGGCTAGCAGGGGGCAGTGGAGAAACCAGTGCGGGGCCGAATGTACCACCTGAGTTTCGGAGCGTCTAGCCCTGAATACGCAAAAAGCCCCGCAATTTGCGGGGCTTTTTGAGGACAACTTTACCGCGACGCTTAGATGTTGGCGTCGAGGAAAGCAGCCAGTTGCGACTTCGACAGAGCGCCGACCTTGGTCGCTTCCACGTTGCCGTTCTTGAACAGCATCAGGGTCGGAATACCACGTACGCCGTGCTTGGCAGGGGTTTCCTGGTTTTCGTCGATGTTCAGTTTGGCAACGGTCAGCTTGCCTTTGTAAGTCTCTGCAATCTCGTCCAGAACCGGAGCGATCATTTTGCAAGGGCCGCACCATTCAGCCCAGTAGTCGACCAGGACAGCGCCTTCGGCCTTGAGTACGTCGGCTTCGAAGCTAGCGTCGCTAACGTGTTTGATCAGATCGCTGCTCATGGAATTCTCCAGGTTGTAAGCAAAAAAACGTGGCCCATCATAGCCGCCCTTCCCTTGTTCAGGAAGCCGCAGATGATTGAGTCTTGCTATGGCACTCGATGAGTTTGGGTATAGCTCAAGTCACGCGCTGGCGGGGGCGATGAAGGAAATTCCGGTGCGCAGGGCCGCATTGCGCACGTGCTCCTGCATGGCTTTCTGCGCGGCAGCGGAGGCCCTGCGAGCCAGGGCGCGAAGGATCTTGCGGTGTTCCTGCCAGGTTTCCATGGCCCGTTCGGCGCGGATGAACGGTAGTTTCTGGCTCTCCAGAAAGATGTCGGCGCTGGCGGTGAGGATGCTCAGCATCGCCTGATTGCCGCTGGCCAGCAGGATTCGCCGGTGGAATTCGAAATCCAGTTTCGCCGCTGCCTCGAAGTCGCCGGCGCGCAGTTGCTCGCGCATGGCGGCGACGTTGTCTTCCAGTTCGTCCAGATCAAACGTGCTCAACGTCACCGCCGCCAGACCGGCCGCAAACCCTTCCAGCGCATAGCGCAACTGAAAGATTTCCAGCGGCGAAGCCTGGGCGGCGAACGGCCAGGCCGGTGCGCCCTCGCCACGAGGCAACTCGACCGGCGCCTGCACGAACACGCCCTTGCCCGGCTGAATGCTGACCACACCCAGCGCGCTCAAGGACGACAACGCCTCACGCAACGACGCGCGGCTGACGCCCAGCTGAACCGCCAGATCCCGTTGCGAAGGCAGCGCATCGCCGGGGCCGAAGCCCTGCTCGGTAATCAGTTTGCGGATCGCTTGCAGCGCCACTTCGGGTACGGCGCGGGAGATCGAGTTCATGGTTTTCCAGACGGACCAGGCCAAGGTGCGGCCAGTTGTAATGCTATTCGAGGCATCAGGCAAGTCGTGCCCCAGCGGGGTTCGACGGTGCGCGTCGATGCGCTATCGCAGTGCGAAATCCGACCTGACTGTTCAGACCAGTAAGACCGAACAAACCCGCCAAACCCGTGGCTTTGCGACGCCGAACCCCTGTCTTGGCACGGCCCGTGCTCTGTCCGAACGCAGAATTCACTTCCCGCCGATCCGGAGATTGTCCATGACGAAGCGTTACAGCGCCCTCCTCGCCGCCCTGTTTGCCGGTCTGATGCTGAGCCAGACCCCCGCCCATGCCGACGGTCTGGATGACGTGGTCAAACGCGGCACCTTGAAAGTTGCCGTGCCCCAGGACTTCCCGCCGTTCGGTTCGGTCGGCCCGGACATGAAGCCGCGCGGCCTCGATATCGACACCGCGAAACTGCTGGCCGAGCAGCTCAAGGTCAAACTCGAACTGACCCCGGTCAACAGCACCAACCGCATCCCGTTCCTGACCACCGGCAAGGTCGACCTGGTGATTTCCAGCCTCGGCAAGAACCCCGAGCGCGAGAAGGTCATCGATTTCTCCCGCGCCTATGCGCCGTTCTACCTCGCCGTGTTCGGCCCGCCGGACGCAGCGGTCAGCACCCTCGACGATCTCAAGGGCAAAACCATCAGCGTCACCCGTGGTGCCATCGAAGACATCGAGCTGACCAAGGTCGCCCCGGAAGGCGTGACCATCAAACGCTTCGAAGACAACAACTCGACCATCGCCGCCTACCTCGCAGGTCAGGTCGACCTGATCGCCAGCGGCAACGTGGTAATGGTCGCGATCAGTGAAAAGAACCCCAAACGCGTCCCCGCGCTGAAAGTGAAGCTCAAGGATTCGCCGGTCTACGTCGGCGTGAACAAGAACGAGCCGGCGCTGCTGGGCAAGGTCAACGAGATCCTGACCACCGCCAAGGCTGACGGCGCGCTGGAAAAGAACGCGCAGACCTGGCTCAAAGAGCCGCTGCCGGCCGACCTCTGACCGGCGACGCGGGAGACTTTCATGGCCTATCAGTTCGATTTTTTGCCGGTGGTGGAAAACACCGACCTGCTCTTGCGCGGGGCGCTGTTCACCCTTGAGCTGACGGCCATCGGCGCACTCTTCGGGGTTGGCGTGGGCATCGTCGGGGCGCTGGTGCGGGCGTGGAACATCCGCCCGTTCTCGGCGATCTTCGGCGTATATGTGGAGTTGATCCGCAACACGCCGTTTCTGGTGCAGCTGTTCTTCATCTTCTTCGGCCTGCCGTCCCTCGGCGTGCAGATTTCCGAGTGGCAGGCGGCGGTGCTGGCGATGGTGATCAACCTCGGTGCGTACTCGACCGAAATCATCCGCGCCGGTATCCAGGCGATTCCGCGCGGGCAGCTGGAAGCCGCAGCGGCATTGGCGATGAGCCGTTTCGAAGCGTTCCGCCACGTGGTGCTGTTGCCGGCGCTGGGCAAGGTCTGGCCGGCGCTGAGCAGCCAGATCATCATCGTCATGCTCGGTTCGGCGGTGTGTTCGCAGATTGCCACCGAAGAATTGAGCTTCGCCGCCAACTTCATTCAGTCGCGCAACTTCCGCGCCTTTGAAACCTACGCCCTGACCACCCTCATCTATCTGTGCATGGCGCTGCTGATCCGTCAGCTGTTGAACTGGCTCGGTCGGCGTTATCTGTCTAAAAGCAGCGCAAGGAGCAGCCAATGAGCGACTTCACGTTCTGGGACATCCTGCGCAATCTGCTGACCGGCCTGCAATGGACACTGGCGCTGTCGCTGGTGGCGTTCATCGGCGGCGGGATCGTCGGGTTGCTGATCCTGATCATGCGCATCTCGAAAAACCCGCTGCCCAGCAGCATCGCCCGCACCTGGATCGAACTGTTCCAAGGCACACCGCTGTTGATGCAGCTGTTTCTGGTGTTCTTCGGCGTGGCCCTGGCCGGGGTGGAAATTTCGCCGTGGATGGCGGCGGCGATTGCCCTGACGCTGTTCACCAGTGCTTATCTGGCGGAGATCTGGCGCGGCTGCGTCGAGGCGATTCCCCACGGTCAGTGGGAAGCTTCGTCGAGCCTGGCGCTGAATCCGCTGGAGCAATTGCGCTACGTGATCCTGCCGCAGGCGCTGCGAATTGCCGTGGCGCCGACCGTGGGTTTCTCGGTGCAAGTGGTCAAGGGCACCGCCGTGACCTCGATCATCGGCTTCACCGAGCTGACCAAGACCGGCGGCATGCTCGCCAACGCCACCTTCGAACCGTTCATGGTCTACGGCCTCGTCGCCCTGGGCTACTTCCTGCTCTGCTACCCCCTGTCCCTCAGTGCGCGCTACCTGGAAAGGAGACTGCATGCCTCTGCTTAGAATTTCTGCCCTGCATAAATATTACGGCGATCACCACGTGCTCAAAGGCATCGACCTGAGCGTCGAGGAAGGCCAGGTGGTGGCAATCATCGGCCGCAGCGGCTCGGGCAAGTCCACCCTGCTGCGCACCCTCAACGGTCTGGAATCGATCAACGACGGCGTGATCGAAGTCGACGGCGAATACCTCGACGCCGCCCGCGCCGACCTGCGCAGCCTGCGGCAGAAAGTCGGGATGGTGTTCCAGCAGTTCAATCTGTTTCCGCACCTGACCGTCGGCGAGAACGTGATGCTCGCGCCGCAGGTGGTGCAGAAAGTGCCCAAGGCCAAGGCACAAGAACTGGCGCGGCAGATGCTGGAGCGCGTCGGCCTGGGCGAGAAGTTCGACGCGTTCCCGGAACGCCTCTCGGGCGGCCAGCAACAACGCGTGGCGATTGCCCGGGCGCTGGCGATGTCGCCGAAGGTGCTGCTGTGCGACGAGATCACCTCGGCGCTGGACCCCGAGCTGGTCAACGAAGTGCTCAGCGTGGTCCGCCAGCTCGCGAAGGAAGGCATGACGCTGATCATGGTCACCCACGAAATGCGCTTCGCCCGGGAGGTCGGGGACAAACTGGTGTTCATGCACCAGGGCAAGGTGCACGAGGTGGGTGACCCGAAAGTGCTGTTCGCCGATCCGCAGACGCCGGAGCTGGCGAATTTCATTGGCACCGTCGAAGCGACAGCCTGAAACAGCCTGCTACCCGATCGTTCCCACGTCGAGGCGTCGAACCGTCCGCGTGGGAATGCAGCCCGGGACGCTCCGCGTCCCAAAAGCGGACGCAGAGCGTCCGTTGAGGCATTCCCACGCAGAGCGTGGGAACGATCAGCGTCGTTGAGTGCGCAACGGTCCCTGGCTTTTATGCGCAGGATCAAGGGTTTGAACCATGCGCGTTGGCGGCAGCGTTTGATCGTGGCACGATGTCGGGGTTATCGACCGAGACCCCCAGACCATGCCGCAATCCCAAGCCAAGAATCTGTCCCTGATCGCCGCGATCGACCTGGGCTCCAACAGCTTCCATATGGTCGTGGCCAAGGCCCAGAACGGCGAAATCCGTATTCTCGAACGGCTCGGAGAAAAAGTTCAGCTGGCCGCCGGCATCGACGATGAGCGTCAGCTCAACGAAGAATCCATGCAGCGCGGTCTCGACTGCCTCAAGCGCTTTGCCCAACTGATCAATGGCATGCCGCTGGGCGCCGTGCGGATCGTCGGCACCAACGCCCTGCGCGAGGCGCGCAACCGTGGCGAATTCATCCGTCGCGCCGAAGAAATCCTCGGCCATCCGGTGGAAGTCATCTCCGGCCGTGAAGAGGCCCGCCTGATCTACCTCGGCGTGTCCCACACCCTCGCCGACACCCCGGGCAAACGCCTGGTCGCCGACATCGGCGGCGGCAGTACCGAATTCATCATCGGCCAGCGTTTCGAACCGCTGCTGCGCGAAAGCCTGCAAATGGGCTGCGTGAGCTTCACCCAACGCTACTTCAAGGACGGCAAGATCACCCCGGCCCGCTACGCCCAGGCGTACACGGCGGCGCGCCTGGAAATCATGAGCATCGAACACGCCCTGCATCGCCTGACCTGGGATGAAGCCATTGGCTCCTCGGGCACCATCCGCGCCATCGGTCTGGCGCTGAAGGCCGGCGGTCATGGCACCGGCGAAGTGAATGCCGAAGGTCTGGCGTGGCTCAAGCGCCGCCTGTTCAAGCTCGGCGATGTCGACAAGATCGATTTCGAAGGCATCAAGCCGGATCGTCGGGCGATCTTCCCGGCCGGTCTGGCGATTCTCGAAGCGATCTTCGACGCCCTCGAACTGCAACGCATGGACCACTGCGAAGGCGCGCTGCGTGAAGGCGTGCTCTACGACCTGCTCGGCCGCCATCACCACGAAGACGTGCGCGAACGCACCCTGACCTCGCTGATGGAGCGCTACCACGTCGATCAGGAACAGGCCGCACGGGTCGAGCGCAAAGCCTTGCACGCCTTCGATCAAGTGGCCGTGGATTGGGAGCTGGACGACGGCATCTGGCGCGAACTGTTGGGCTGGGCGGCGAAAGTGCACGAAGTCGGGCTCGACATCGCGCACTATCACTACCACAAGCACGGCGCCTACCTGATCGAACACTCGGACCTCGCCGGGTTCTCCCGCGAAGACCAGCAAATGCTCGCCCTGCTGGTGCGTGGCCACCGCCGCAACATCCCCAAGGACAAGTTCGCCGAGTTCGGCGACGACGGCGACAAGCTGATCCGCCTGTGCGTGCTGCTGCGTTTCGCCATCCTGTTCCACCACATCCGTGGCACCCAGGCGATGCCGCAAGTGACACTGCATGCAAATGGCAACCACCTCGACGTGGAATTCCCGGAGAACTGGCTGGATGAAAACCAGCTGACCCAGGCGGATTTCGGGCTTGAGGCCGAGTGGCTGACGCGGGTCGGGATTGTCCTGACCGTTCATTGAGTAACGGGCAGGCACAAAAAAGGCGATCCGGATGGATCGCCTTTTTTATAGCTATGAAACCTGCGGTCAGCTGCTCACCGGCAGAATCGGGCTGCCCAACCGCTCCAGCAGCGTCGCCTGCGCACTGCGCGGGTTCTGGTTGCCGGTCGGCGTGTTGCGGATGTAGCGGCCGTCCGATTGCAGGCTCCAGCTGTGGGTGTTGTCGGTCAGGTACAGCTCCAGCTCTTTCTTGACCCGGGTCAGCAGCTTCTTGCCTTCCACCGGGAAGCAGGTCTCGACGCGCTTGTCGAGGTTGCGCTCCATCCAGTCGGCGCTGGAGAGGAACATCTGCTCCTCGCCACCGTTGAGGAAGTAGAACACCCGGGTGTGCTCAAGGAAGCGACCGATGATCGAGCGCACGTGGATGTTGTGCGAAACCCCGGCGATGCCCGGACGCAGGCAGCACATGCCGCGCACCACCAGATCGATGCGCACGCCGGACTGGCTGGCCTTGTACAGCGCGCGGATGATCTTCGGATCGGTCAGCGAGTTGAACTTGGCGATGATGTGCGCCGGCTTGCCGTCGAGCGCAAATTGCGTCTCGCGGGTAATCATGTCGAGCATGCCCTTCTTCAGGGTGAACGGCGCATGCAGCAGCTTCTTCATGCGCAGCGTCTTGCCCATGCCGATCAATTGGCTGAACAGTTTGCCGACGTCTTCGCACAAGGCGTCGTCGGAAGTCAGCAGGCTGTAGTCGGTGTACAGGCGGGCGTTGCCGGCGTGGTAGTTACCAGTGCCGAGGTGCGCGTAACGCACGATCTCTCCCTGCTCGCGGCGCAGGATCAGCATCATCTTGGCGTGGGTCTTGAAGCCGACCACGCCGTAGATCACCACCGCGCCCGCCGCTTGCAGGCGGCTGGCCAGTTGCAGGTTGGATTCTTCGTCGAAGCGCGCACGCAGCTCGATGACCGCCGTCACTTCCTTGCCGTTACGCGCGGCGTCCACCAGCGCATCGACGATTTCCGAGTTGGCGCCGGAGCGGTACAGGGTCTGGCGCACGGCCAGAACGTGCGGGTCCTTGGCGGCCTGGCGCAACAGGTCGACCACCGGGGTGAACGACTCGAACGGGTGCAGCAGCAGGATGTCCTGCTTGCTGATCACGCTGAAAATGTTCTCGCTGTTTTGCAGCAGTTTCGGGATCTGCGGCGTGAACGGCGTGTATTGCAGCTCCGGATGGCTGTCCAGGCCGGTGATGCTGAACAGACGCGTCAGGTTCACCGGGCCGTTGACCTGATACAGCTCGGTCTCGCTCAGGTTGAACTGCTTGAGCAGGTAGTCCGACAGGTGTTTCGGGCAGGTGTCGGCGACTTCCAGGCGCACGGCATCACCGTAACGGCGGGAGAACAACTCGCCACGCAGGGCGCGGGCCAGGTCTTCGACGTCTTCGGAGTCGAGCGCCAGGTCGGCGTTTCGAGTCAGACGGAACTGGTAGCAGCCTTTTACCTTCATGCCCTGGAACAGGTCATCGGCGTGGGCGTGGATCATCGACGACAGGAACACATAGTTGTCGCCAGGGCCGCCGACTTCTTCCGGCACCTTGATGATCCGCGGCAGCAGACGCGGCGCCGGGATGATCGCCAGACCGGAGTCGCGACCGAAGGCGTCGATACCTTCGAGCTCGACGATGAAGTTCAGGCTTTTGTTCACCAGCAACGGGAACGGGTGCGTCGGGTCGAGGCCGATCGGAGTGATGATCGGCGCGATCTCGTCGCGGAAATAGCGGCGGACCCAAGTTTTGATCTTGGTCGTCCAGTGGCGACGACGGATGAAACGCACCTGATGCTTTTCCAGCTCCGGGAGCAGGATGTCGTTGAGGATCGCGTACTGGCGATCTACGTGACCGTGCACCAGCTCGCTGATCCGGGCCAGGGCCTGGTGCGGTTGCAGGCCGTCGGCGCCGGCCTGTTCACGGGCGAAGGTGATCTGCTTCTTGAGGCCGGCGACGCGGATTTCGAAGAATTCGTCGAGGTTGCTGGAGAAGATCAGCAGGAACTTCAGCCGCTCCAGCAACGGGTAGGACTCGTCCAGCGCCTGTTCCAGCACGCGGATGTTGAACTGCAGTTGCGACAATTCACGGTGGATGTACAGGCTGCTGTCATCCAGGCCGGGAATCGCGATCGCCGGAACCGCCGCGGCAGGCTCGGTTGCCGGCGCGGGTGGCGCAGGCTCCAGTTCCGGCGGGGTTTCGGTAATCTGCTCGACCACGGGTTGAGCTTCTTTTACGGCAACTTCAGTGAGTCCTTCGGTATTCATCGAATGTTCCTGGGAGGGCTATTTCTGCTCTCGTAACAATTGAGCGGCACGGACAGCAAAGTAAGTCAGGATGCCATCAGCGCCGGCACGTTTAAAGGCGGTCAGGGATTCGAGGATCACGCCTTCGCTCAACCAGCCATTCTGGATCGCCGCCATGTGCATGGCGTATTCGCCGCTGACCTGATAGACGAAGGTCGGCACTTTGAAGGCATCTTTTACCCGGAACAAAATGTCCAGGTACGGCATGCCGGGTTTGACCATGACCATGTCCGCGCCTTCAGACAAGTCCGCACCCACTTCGTGCAGCGCTTCGTCGCTGTTGGCCGGGTCCATCTGATAGGAGGCCTTGTTCGCCTTGCCCAGGTTCGCGGCCGAACCCACCGCATCGCGGAACGGGCCGTAATAGGCACTGGCGTACTTGGCCGAGTAGGCCATGATCCGCACATTGACGTGACCGGCCAGCTCCAGCGCTTCGCGGATGGCCTGGATGCGGCCGTCCATCATGTCCGACGGGGCAACCACCTGGGCGCCCGCAGCAGCATGGGACAAGGCTTGCTTGACCAGTGCATCGACGGTGATGTCGTTCTGCACATAGCTTTCTTCATCGAGAATGCCGTCCTGACCGTGAGTGGTGAACGGGTCGAGGGCGACGTCGGTGATCACGCCCAGCTCGGGGAATCGGTCACGCAGGGCGCGAGTGGCGCGCTGGGCGATACCTTCGGGATTCCACGCTTCGGCGGCATCGAGGGATTTGAGTTCGGGCGGGGTAACCGGAAACAGTGCCAGCGCCGGAATCCCCAGCTCGACCCATTTGGCGGCTTCTTCAAGCAGCAGGTCGATGGTCAGGCGCTCGACACCCGGCATCGAGGCCACGGCTTCGCGGCGGTTTTCACCGTCGAGGACGAACACCGGCAGGATCAGGTCATCGACCGTCAGCACATTCTCACGTACCAGCCGCCGGGAAAAATCATCACGGCGATTGCGACGCAGGCGGGTGGCAGGGAACAGACGGTTGGCTGGGGTAAAGCTCACGGCAGACTCCTGAGCCCGCGCAAACGGGCGAGCGTGACAGTTATAGATGGCCATTATGACGGTCGTATGACAGTTATGTGCACCCCTGCGACAGGTAGTCGCTTTCCATTGTCCGTGTAGGAAATGTTCACGTCGAGACACATTTCGACACTTTCCTGAATGTGTCCGAAGGGTTAGGCTGCGCGTTCATTTCGCCAGCACCCAGACAATGCTCCAACAATTTCTGCATGACTTCGGCTACTTTGCCCTGTTTCTCGGGACGTTTTTCGAAGGCGAAACCATCCTGGTGCTCGCGGGCTTCCTCGCGTTCCGTGAATACATGGACATCAAACTGGTGGTGGTCGTGGCGTTCTTCGGCAGCTATGCCGGCGATCAGCTGTGGTACTTCCTGGGCCGCAAGCACGGGCGCAAGCTGCTGGCGCGCAAGCCGCGCTGGCAGATGATGGGCGACCGCGCGCTGGAACACATCCGCAAGCACCCGGACATCTGGGTCTTGAGCTTTCGCTTCGTGTACGGCCTGCGCACGGTGATGCCGGTGGCAATCGGCCTCTCGGGCTATCCGCCGGGACGTTATCTGCTACTCAACGGTATCGGCGCCGCGATCTGGGCCACCGCCCTGGCCGCCGCTGCTTACCATTTCGGCGCCGTGCTCGAAGGCATGCTCGGCAGCATCAAGAAGTATGAGTTGTGGGTGCTGGGCGCGCTGCTGGTGCTCGGCCTGGGCCTATGGCTGCGCCGCCGGTTCAAGAATGCCCGGCTGGCGAAAAAGGTTTACGAGGAAGAACAGGCCGAGCTGCTGGCCAAGGCCGAACGGCACAAAGCCGAAATGACCAACACCGCCGATCCTAAGACGCCAGCCGAGTAAGTCGCTGGCGACAGCCATACAGCCCGATGCCGCTGAGCAGGCTGTAACTGAGCAGGCCGACCCATATCCCCGGGCTGGCCGGCCAGAGTCCGACCAGCGGCGCCAGCCACACCAGCGGCAGGTTCGATGCCAGCCGCAACACTTCAAGCTTCGCCGCCCACGGGCGATTCTCCAGGGCCGCGCCCAACACGAACAAACCGAACGCCACCGCGCCCCAGCCGAGCAGCAATGCTCCGGTGGGCAGACTGTGTTCCAGATTCATCAGATAACTGCCCAGCGCCACATACACGCCGAACTGCAACCCCACGTACCACTGCTGACGGCTGTCCAGCGGCACTTCGAATTTGCGGAACTGACTCAGGTCCGGCTTGTTCATCGGGTACTTCGCCGCAACGTCCGCCGGACGCCAGCCGGTGCGCATGAACCAGATCCGGATCTTGTCCCACGTACGCTCGGCCCGGCGCGCGTCGTCCCACAGTTGGGCGTAGAACTGCAGGTTGGCCCACAACGGATTCCAGCTCCCCAGCGGTGTGGTCACGCCGAAAATCACCGGCTCGTTGTCGTCCTCCTCCTGGAACGAGCCGAACAGTCGGTCCCAAATAATGAACACCCCGCCGTAGTTGCGATCCATGTAGAGAGCGTTCTGTGCATGGTGGGCCCGATGATTGGACGGCGTGACGAAGCACCACTCGAACCAGCCGAGCTTGGGAATGTGCCGGGTATGGACCCAGAACTGATACAGCAGATTCAGCGCCGCAACGCTGACGAACACCAGCAGCGGCACCCCGAGCACGGCCATCGGCAGGTAGAAGATCCAGCTCAGCAGGAACCCGGTGCTGGTCTGGCGCAAGGCCGTGGAAAGGTTGTAGTCCTCGCTCTGGTGATGCACCGAATGCGCCGCCCAGAGGATGTTCCGTTCATGGCCCATGCGATGCAGCCAGTAATAGCAGAAGTCATAGAAGACAAAGGCAAACACCCAGACCCAGACGCTGTCCGCAGGCAACCTGACCAGCGCCAGATGCTCCAGGGCAAACGCATAGGTCACCAGGCCCACGCCCTTGGTCAACAGGCCGGTGGTGGTCGACAACACCCCGGTGCTGATGCTGTTCACCGCATCGGCCAGGCGATAGTTGCTCACCCCGCGCCAGCGGTCGGCGATGAGCTCCGCCGCAATCAACACGAAGAAAAACGGTACCGCATACAGGATGAAGTTCATGACGCGCCCTGGTCGGAATCTGTAGCTCAGATCCTAGGTGTAGCCGCGGCTTGATCCTATGGCAACGAACGACAAATTAGAGGACATTTAGCGCCATGAATCTGGAGAGAAACCCATGAGCAAAAAAGTTGCAGTGATCCTGTCCGGTTGCGGCGTTTACGACGGCGCCGAGATCTACGAAAGCGTCATTACCCTGTTGCGCCTCGACCAGCGCGGCGCCCAGGTGCAGTGCTTCGCCCCGAACATCGCGCAATTGCATGTGATCAATCACCTGACCGGTGAAGAAATGCCCGAGTCGCGCAACGTACTGGTGGAATCGGCTCGCATCGCCCGGGGCAACGTCAAGGATCTGCGTGAGGCCGATGTCGAGGACTTCGATGCGCTGATCGTGCCAGGCGGTTTCGGTGCGGCGAAGAACCTGTCGAACTTCGCCATCGAAGGCGCCGGCTGCACCGTGCAGCCGCAAGTGCTGGCGCTGGCCGAAGCCTTTGCCGAAGCGGGCAAACCGGTGGGCCTGATCTGCATTTCGCCGGCGCTGGCCGCGAAAATCTACGGCCCCGGCGTGACCTGCACCATCGGCAACGACGCCAACACCGCCGCCGCCATGAACAAGATGGGCGCCAACCACGAAGACTGCGCGGTGACCGACATCATTGAAGACAAGGCGCGCAAACTGGTGACCACTCCGGCGTACATGCTGGCGCAGACGATCAGCGAGGCGGCTTCAGGGATCAACAAACTGGTGGATCGGGTGCTAGAGCTGACTCACGAAAACGACGCCTGACCGGAGACCGTGATCGTTCCCACGCTCCGCGTGGGAATGCAGCCTTGGACGCTCCGCGTCTGCTTTGCATCGGTGGTGAGGCTGGGACGCGGAGCGTCCCGAGAGGCATTCCCACGCAGACGGTTCGACGCCTCGACGTGGGAACGATCAATGTTCAGGTTTTGCGGGCGAGCCTGGTGAGGATCCGGTCCAGCGCATTGGCGAACGCCTGCTTCTCGCGGTCACCGAACGGCGCCGGGCCGCCAGTGACCTGGCCTTGCTCACGCAGGTCGGTGAACAGGTTGCGTGTCGCCAGCCGCTCACCCATGTTCTGCGCGTCGAACTCCTTGCCGCGCGGGTCCAGCGCTGCAACGCCCTTCTTCACCAGCCGGTCGGCCAGTGGAATGTCGCTGCAGATCACCAGCTCACCCGGCACCGCATGCTCCACCAGATAATCATCCGCCGCATCCGGGCCGCTCGGCACCACGATCAACTTGACGATCGCCAGCGCCGGCTTGCTCTGCGGCTGCCCCGCCACCAGCACCACTTCGAAGCGACGCTTGAGGGCGAACTTCACCACCAGCTCCTTGGCCATCTTCGGGCAGGCGTCGGCATCGATCCATACGCGCATCATCTCAAGCCGCCACTCGGCGCTTTTCAGCCAACCAACTGCGGCCATACAGCACGATGATCGCCGCAATCGCCACGGCCTGCGCCGTCAGCGAGTAGGCATCGGCATGAATGCCCAGCCAGTCGAAATCGAAGAACGCCACCGGCCGGGTGCCGAAGATCCCGGCTTCCTGCAACGCCTTCACACCATGACCGGCAAACACCACCGACAGCGCGCAGAGCAGCGTCGCGTTGATGCTGAAGAACAGCGCCAGCGGCAGTTTCGCCGAACCGCGCAGGATCACCCACGCCAGACCGAACAGCAGCACCAGCGCCGTCGCACCACCAGCAAGTACCGCGTTATGCCCGGCGGGACCGGCCTGCAGCCACAGGGTTTCGTAGAACAGGATCACTTCGAACAGTTCGCGGTATACCGAGAAGAACGCCAGGATCGCGAAACCGAAACGCCCGCCTCCGCCAACCAGACTCTGCTTGATGTAGTCCTGCCAGGCTGCCGCGTGCCGACGGTCGTGCATCCACACCCCGAGCCACAACACCATGACGCTGGCAAACAGCGCCGTGGCACCTTCGAGCAGTTCACGCTGGGAGCCGCTGACATCGATCACGTACGCCGCCAGCGCCCAGGTCCCGAGACCGGCCAGCAATGCCAGACCCCAGCCGACGTTGACGCTGCGCACCGCCGATTGCTGGCCGGTGTTGCGCAAGAACGCGAGGATCGCCGCCAGCACCAGAATCGCTTCCAGACCTTCGCGCAGCAGAATCAGCAGACCGGAGATGTAGCTCAGCGACCAGCTCAATCCATCGCTGCCCAACAGGCCGGCAGACTCCTTGAGTTTGGCCTTGGCCGCATCGAGACGCTGTTCGGCCTGCTCCACCGGCAAGCTGTCCTGCAGCGATTGCCGATAGGCCATCAGGGACTTTTCGGTGTCCTTGCGCACGTTGGCGTCGACGTTGTCCAGCGAGCTTTCGACCAGTTCGAAGCCTTCCAGATACGCCGCCACCGACAGGTCGTAAGCCTGATCGTGTTCACCGGCACGGTAGGCCGCCAGGCTCTTGTCCAGGGTCGCGGCGGTGTAGTCGAGCAACTGCGCCGGGCCGCGCTTGACCTGCGGCGGCTGCGCCCGTTGCGCACGGAAGATCGCGGCGGCTTCAGCGCCCTCGGCAGCCTGCACTTCAGCCGGGGTCTGGCGGGCCAGATCGGCGATGTTGTAGGTCTTGTCGGATTTGGCCGTGGCCGGATCGGCGCTGAACTGCGCGATATAGGTCGCCAGATCCCAGCGCTGACGGTCGTCCAGTTGATCGGCAAAGGCTGGCATGTCAGTGCCTTCGACGCCCTGGCCGAGAGTGCTGTAGATCGCGTACAGGCTCAGGTGATCCATCCGCGCAGCGTCGCGCAGATTGGCCGGCGCCGGCGTCATGCCGAGACCCGCCGGGCCATCGCCGGCACCGGTGTCGCCGTGACACACCGAGCAGTTTTGCGCGTAGAGCGGCGCACCACGGGTCGGATCAGGCGTGATGATCGGGGCCTGGCTGACTTCATAAGCCACCGCCAGTTTCGCCCCCAGTTGCCGGGCCTGACGGGCCACGTCCGCACCGTCCTGTTTCGCCGTGATCGCGGCGTGCAAGGCGCTGACGCCCTGTTCCAGCGCCGCTTTCTCCGGTTTGTCCGGCAGGTCGGCGATCAGCCCTTGCAGCACCTGGGTGAATTCCAGTTGCTCGCGGTATTCGCCATCGTCGATGACCTTGCCTGCCGCTACCGTCGGCGGGTAATCGGCGCTGATGTAATCAAGCAGGTGCAACGCTTGCGGCGCGCCTTCCACGGTGTCGGCCAGCAGATTGAAGCTGCTCAGGGCGCACAGCGGGAACACCAGCCAGGCCAGAAATCGGGACGCGGCAGTCATGAATGAGTCTCAAATGGAAATGCGAAGTTACATATTGTTCACTTCGAGCGCGATTCCCTCAAGCTTTCTCTCCAATACCCGGCACATGGCCACTGCCCACCCCTATAATCCTTCACCTTTCGCCTCTCTGCTCCAGGAAGAGCTGCACTCCATGCGCCAATGCCTGCTACTCCCGGTATTAATCAGCACGATCCTGCAACTGAGCGGCTGCGCGGCTTACCGCAATTACGACCTGGAAATGCAGCAAACCAACGACCGGCTGATGCTCGGCGACTATCAGGGTGCCCTGGACCTGCTGGAATGGAACAACCCCTGGGAAGAAAAGGATCTGCTGTATTACTTCGAAAAGGGCTCGATCCTCAGCTTCGCCAACGCACGCCCCCAGAGCCAGAAAGCCTGGCGCAGCGCCGACCGGATGGTGTTTCAACGCGAAGAGGCCGTACCTTCCGCGCCCATGAAGCTGCTCAACCGGTTTGCCTATGAAATGGGCACCCTGCTGGTCAACGACAAGCTCAGCCGCTACGAAGGCTATGACTACGAAAAAGTCATGCTGACCACACAGATGGCCCTCAACCAATTGGGCGAAAGTGATTTCGACGGCGCACGGGCAGACATCAAGAAGACCCACGAACGTGAAGCACTGATCGCCCGCCAGCGGGAGCGCCAGTATGAAGAGCTCGAGGAACAGGCCAAAGCTCAAGGCATCGTCGTGCAATACAAGGATCTGCAGGGCTATCCCGTCACCACCCTGGACGCGCCAGCGGTTATCGAACTGAAAAACGGCTACCAGAGTGCTTTCAGCCATTACCTGGCCGGGTTCACCTATGAAGCGCTGGGTGAACGGGATCTGGCCGCACCGGGTTATCGCCAGGCAATCGAGTTGCGCCCGAATATCCCCTTCCTCGAACAGGCGTTGCGCAATCTCGACCAGCCGCCGGCCAAGGATGATGAAAGCGATGTTCTGATCGTCGTCCAGAGCGGTCTGGCGCCGGCCCGCAGCTCGGTAACGGTGCCGATCCCGGTGCGGCTCAATGAAAGTCTGGTCATTACCGCACCGATCTCGTTTCCCATCCTGGTGCCGGACACCGTCACACCAGCGTTCGACCACATCCTGGTGGATGGCCGCAAACGCCCGCTGACCGTGATCAACAGCGTCACCGACATGGCGTTTCGTACGCTGCGCGATGACATGCCGGCGATCATTTCCCGGGCAATGTTCCGCGCCAATATGGCCGCCATTTCCCAGGCCCAGGAAAACGAACGCAATCCGGCCAAGGCCTCGCTGGTCGTCACCGAGCACGACCCCTTTGAGGAGGCCGATACCCGAACCTGGCGCACGCTCCCCGACAAGACATTGGTGGCACGCATCCGGCTGAAGAAAGGCGATCATCAATTCAATGCGCCCAATGCACCCGGAGCGTCATCGGTCACCCTGCGCATCGACCGCGATCACCAGTTGGTCAACCTGCGAGTTTTGAGAGATATCGCCAACGTAATCGGCAATGCCAGACTGCCGGATAAGTAATGGCACCCAGCTAACCAGTGCAATTAAAAAGCTATTACATAGCCAGCATCGCCCGCTTATAATGCCGCGCCCGCGCTATCGCGTTGAGGCATTAAAGCTCCTCTTTTTATGAGGAATTGGCAGGAGGCCAGTGCCACTGTCGATCGGTCCCAGCAGCCCGACCCGCACCCGAGGCTGTCGCTACTCATGGAAGAAGTAACCCCATGGCATTCCGCGCTCCCACTCTGATCGCGCTCAGCGCTGTCACCCTGCTGTCCGGCTGTTCGGCGTTTCGCAACTACGATTCCGAACTGGCCCAGACCAACCAGCAACTGGCCACCGGCAACGTCGAGGCCGCCCTGACCCTGCTGGAAAAAAACAACACCGGCCCGGACAAAGACCTGCTCTATTACTTCGAGAAGGGTGAACTGCTGCGCGCCAAGGGCGATCTTTCCGGCAGCCAGAATGCCTGGACCAGCGCCGACCAGGTGGTGGGCAAGTGGGAAGATTCGGTCAAGCTCGACACCGACAAGTACCTGGCCCAGTTCGGCAGTTTCCTGGTCAACGACAAGGTGCGCCGTTACGAAGGCTACGACTACGAAAAAGTCATGCTGACTACGCAGATGGCCCTGAACCTGCTGGCGGTCAACGACTTCGACGGCGCCCGCACCGCGATCAAGAAGACTCACGAACGTGAAGCGGTGATCGCCGACCTGCGCGACAAGGAATACCTCAAGAGCGAAGAGGAAGCCGAGAAAGAAGGCATCAAGACCGAGTACAAGGACTTGCAGGGCTACCCGGTCGCCAGCCTTGACGCGCCGGAAGTGGTCGGCCTGAAAAACAGCTACCAGAGTGCGTTCAGCCATTACCTGGCCGGTTTCGTCTATGAAGCTCTGGGCGAAAAAGACCTCGCTGCGCCGGGCTATCGCAAGGCTGCCGAACTGCGCCCGAACACGCCGCTGCTGGAGCAGGCGTTGGTCAACCTCGACAAACCGGTCAAAAGCGATGACAGCGACATCCTGATCGTGGTGCAAAGCGGTCTGGCGCCGGCCCGCGATTCGATCCGCGTGCCGTTGCCGCTGCCAATCTCCAACAACGTAGTGATTACTCCGCTGTCGTTCCCGATCATCAAGCCCGACACCTCCACCGCGACGTTCGCGCAGATCGGTGTCGATGGCCAACAGGTCGACCTGACCGCGCTGAACAGCACCACCGCGATGTCCCGCCGTGCCCTGCGCGATGACATGCCGGGGATCATCCTGCGCACCACCGTGCGCGCGATCACCAAAGGTGTAGCGCAGAAGAAGATCAACGAAACCAACCCGCTGGCGGGTCTGGCCGTAGGTATTTCTTCAGCTGTGCTCGAAGGTGCCGATACCCGTACGTGGCGTACCCTGCCGGACATGACTCAGGTTGTACGTCTGCGCTTGAAGAAAGGTGAGCACCTGGTCACTCTGCCGAGCGCCGTCGGTGGCTCTCAGGTCAAGGTCACCGTCGATCAGCGTTATCAGGTGATCACCCTGCGCGCCGTCGGCAATCAGGTGTTCGCTGCCGGCCTCGCCGCCCACGTCACCCCGAGCGCTGGCGCCACCGCCGTGGCCAGCCTCAAACAACCTTAAGAACGGAGTCTTTGCATGCGCTTCAAACTCATCGCCGTCGCCGCCCTCGCCCTGCTGGCGAGCGGCTGCGCCACCCCGCCACCACCGGAGCCGGGCAGTGCCGCGAGCAAGGTCGTGGCCATGGGCCCGCAGAAACACATCGTGGTCGGCGCGATGCGCGTGGCCCGCGAAAACGGCTTCATGACCGTCAACGTGCAGTTGAGCAACACCCTCAACAGCAACAAGACGTTCTACTACCGCTTCGCCTGGCTCGGGCCGGAAGGTTTCCCGATCGCCGAAGAAGAAGTCTGGAAGAGCCAGATGATGTACGGCGCCCAGACCAGCTTCATCCAGGGCATCGCCCCGACGCCAAAAGCCGTGGACTTCCGTCTGGAACTCAAGACGCCTTAAGCCCGACACCCTATTCCCGATTCAGAGAGCACTCCCATGTTTGCACGCTTTTCCTTCATCGCCGTCCTCGCCCTGCTGGCCAGCGGTTGCGCCAACACTTCGCCGACCCTGGGCAGCAAGAACATCAGCTACGGCGACACCAAGGCCGTTGAAACCGTGACCAACGAGTTCGGTTCGACCGACCTGCAGATGATCGCCGAGTCGATGACCCGTTCCCTGGCCCAGTCCGGCATTCTGCAGGGTCGCCCTGTGGTGCAGGTCTACGACGTGAAGAACAAGACCAGCGAATACATCGACACCCGCGAAATCACCACCAGCATCAAGACCCAGCTGATGAAGTCCGGCACCGCCCGTTTCGCCAGCGACAACACCGCGATGCAGAGCCAGGTCGACCAGCTCAAGCTGCAAAACCAGAGCGGCCTGTACAAGAAAAGCACCGTGGCCAAGACCGGCAACATGATCGCCGCCAAATACCGTCTTGAAGGTTCGATCAGCTCGATCGTCAAGCGCAGCAGCGACTACAAGGACGTCTTCTACAAATTCAGCCTGCAACTGATCGACGTTGAAAGCGGTCTGGCCGAGTGGATGGACGAGAAAGAGATCCGCAAAACCACGGAGCGTTAATCGATGCGCACATGGATTGGCATGATGGCCCTGGCTTGCGCGTTCAGCGTGCAGGCGGCCCCGAAAGTCGCGGTGACGGATCTGGCGTATCAGGAGCGTGTGGAGCAATACATCCACATCGTTTCGGCCCAGAACAATTACCGCGAGGGCTACTACAGTTCCAGCGGTTCTTCGAGCTACAACGAACTCGAAGCCACCACCAGCTACATCGAACAGACCGAGCTGCGCAAGTTCACCGGCGACATCAAGGGTGAAATCCTGCGTACCGGCATGTTCCAGCTGGTGCAGGGCACGCCGTACACGGCGTCGTCCAAGGGTGACGTCTACGACGTGATCAAGCGGATCAAGGCCGGCAACTTCAAGGGTGCCGACTACGTGCTGTTCGGCACCGTGTCGGACATCGACTTCACCCAGGACGTGAACGAGCTGGCGAACACCGACAGCTACTCCGCCGTGCTGGGCCTGACGCTGGTGGCCGACTTCAGCCTGATCAACACCAAGACCTTCGAGATCACCTCGGCCTTCACGGCGATGGGTGAGGCGCAGGACACCAAACTGGTGAACCACCGCGACATCAAGATCTCGCTCAACCGTCCGCGGGTGGTGCGTGACGTCTCGAAGGCGCTGGGCGAAGACGTGGCCGGGCAGCTGAGCATGCAGCTCGGCGGTGGCGGTTACGAGCAGCCGCGCGAACCGCAGCAGCGCAACAATCTGCCGCGTGATACGGCGCCAGTGATTCTTCACTGACCGACTGCCGGAAACGAAAAAGGCGACCTTCTCAGGTCGCCTTTTTTTGTGGCTGCACGCTTTATGCGGCCGCTTTGCGCAACGTCGCCATGAACGCCGCAGCGCCAATGAACAGCCCGGCAAACGTGCGGTTCATGCGTCGCTGCTGGGTCGGTGTACGCAACAGGCGCAAGACCTTCGACGCCAGACCGGTGTAGCCGGCCATGACGATCAGGTCGACCGCGATCATGGTCACGCCGATCACCACGTACTGGATCAGCAGCGGCGCATGCGGATTGATGAACTGCGGCAGCACCGCGAGCATGAACACCAGGGCCTTGGGGTTGCTGATGTTCACCAGAAAACCACGGAACACCAGCGCCAGCGGCTTGCCGATCGGCCGGACCGCCGCGTCGTCACTCATGTCCATCGGCAGTGCGCGCCACTGCTTGATCGCGAGATAAACCAGATACGCGACACCGAACCATTTGATCGCGTGAAACGCAGTGGCCGAAGCGGTGAGGATCGCGCCGACACCGGCGCCGACGATGGCAATCTGCACAGCCAGGCCGATCTGCAGGCCCAGGGCGTTCCAGTAGCCGCGCCAGAAACCGTATTGCAGACCGCTGGACATCGACGCAATGGCGCCGGCACCCGGAGAAAGACTGATCACCCAGCAGGCGGCAAAAAACGCCAGCCATGTTTGAAGCTCCATCGCACACCTCGACTCGGACTCGTGACAATCCTCAAAGCTAATGCGGAATTGGCTGGATGACTACCGATTTTTTGCAGGATGTTGCGGGCGCCGACCAATGTGGCCGGCGTCCGATCACTTTTCGAAACCGCTGGAAGGGAACACATCAGTGCCGCGCCAGCGGCGCACCGAACGCTGGAAGAACAGGCTGTTGGGCACCTGCACCATGGCGCTGCCGGTGCCGAGCTCTTCGGCTTCGATCAGCGTGGTGTAGAGCAGATTGATCGCCA
The DNA here is from genome assembly GCF_059424205.1 of Pseudomonas sp. GW456-12-1-14-TSB6. Classification (NCBI taxonomy): domain Bacteria; kingdom Pseudomonadati; phylum Pseudomonadota; class Gammaproteobacteria; order Pseudomonadales; family Pseudomonadaceae; genus Pseudomonas; species Pseudomonas sp. GW456-12-1-14-TSB6. The sequence continues at coordinate 152,609 of NZ_JBWKZE010000007.1, read as the reverse complement.
CCACCCGGCCTTTGACGCCGGGCTTGTCAGTGGTGTCCACCAACTCGACCACGTCGCCCAAACGGAACGGGCCCACGGTGAAGATCAGAATCGCGCAGAGCAGGTTCGACAACACGCTCCACATGGCGAAGAACGCCACCGCCGCCACCGCGACGAAGCCCGACAGCGCCGTCCACAGCACCGTGGCCGACACCCCGAGACGCTCCAGCACAAAGATCAGCGCACTGCCCATGATCAGCCAGCGCAGACCGCCGCGCAGCGGCATCAGCAACTGCGGCGGGAACGGATACTTCTCGCCCAGGCGAGTCAGGAATCGGGCGACGACGCGCTGGGCGAAGTAGCCGGCCAGCAGGATCAGCAAAATCTGCACGCCGAGCCAGATCGGCTCGACCCACATCGCCGGCAATGGAAGTTTGAAGGCTTCCATCAGGACAACGCCTCCAGCTCCGCCTGCATGCTTTCCAGAGTTTCCAGGGCTTGCATCCACGCTTCTTCAAGTTCGCCTTCGCGGACTTTCAGCTTGGCCTGTTCGGCCAGCAGGTCACGCAATTCGTTCTTGCGCGCCGGCTCGTAGAGGTCGCTGTCGCCGAGGCTGGCATCGACCTTCGCCAGTTTCTCGTGCAGCTTGCCGAGCTCGGCTTCGAGCTTGTCGGCTTCGCGCTTGTGCGGCGCCAGTTGCTGACGCAACGCAGCGGCGGCCTGACGCTGGGCCTTCTTGTCGGTCTTGTCCGGGTTGACCGGTGTGTTGCTGACCGGGGCGTTGCGCTGACGGTACTCGACCAGCCAACGGGCGTAGTCCTCAAGGTCGCCATCGAACTCTTCGACCTTGCCGTCCGCGACCAGGAAGAAGTTATCGGTGGTGCTCTTGAGCAGATGCCGATCGTGGGAAACCACCAACACCGCGCCGCTGAATTCCTGCAACGCCATGGTCAGCGCCAGGCGCATTTCCAGATCGAGGTGGTTGGTCGGTTCGTCGAGCAGCAACAGGTTCGGCCGTTCCCAGGCGATCAACGCCAGGGCCAGACGGGCCTTTTCGCCACCGGAGAAATTCAGCACCGGCTCATCGATGCGTGCGCCACGGAAGTCGAAACCACCAAGGAAATCGCGCAGGGTCTGCTCGCGTTCGGTTGGCGCCAGACGCTGCAAGTGCAGCAACGGGCTGGCCTTGGAATCCAGCGAGTCGAGCTGATGCTGGGCGAAGTAACCAACCACAGTGTTCTCACCGCGAGTCAGGCGCCCGGCCAGTGGTTCGAGTTCGCCGGCAAGGTTCTTGATCAGGGTCGACTTGCCCGCGCCGTTGGGGCCGAGCAAGCCGATCCGCGCGCCGGGGGTCAGTTGCAGCTTGACCTTCTCCAGCACGGTTTTCTCGCCATAACCCAGACGCGCATCGGACAGATCGATCAGCGGGCTGGAGATCTTGGTCGACTCGCGGAACACGAAATCGAACGGCGAATCGACGTGGGCCGCCGACAGCTCTTCCATGCGCTCCAGCGCCTTGATCCGGCTCTGGGCCTGACGGGCCTTGGTGGCTTGGGCCTTGAACCGGGCGATGTAGCTTTCCATGTGCGCACGCTGCGCCTGCTGCTTCTCGTAGGCCTGTTGCTGCTGGGCCAGACGCTCGGCACGGGCGCGTTCGAACGCGGTGTAGCCGCCACGGTAGAGCGTCAGCTTGCGCTGATCGACGTGGGCCACGTGATCGACGACTTCATCGAGGAAATCGCGGTCGTGGGAGATCAGCAGCAAGGTGCCGGGGTAACTTTTCAGCCACTCTTCGAGCCAGATGATGGCGTCGAGGTCCAAGTGGTTGGTCGGCTCGTCGAGCAGCAACAGGTCCGATGGGCACATCAAAGCCTGCGCAAGGTTCAGACGCATCCGCCAGCCACCGGAGAAATCTCCTACCTGGCGATCCATCTGCTCGTTGGTGAAACCAAGACCGGCGAGCAACTTGCGCGCCCGCGCATCGGCGGTGTAGCCGTCGGCGCTGTCGAGCTCGGCGTGCAGGCGGGCCAGCGCAGTGCCGTCGTGGGCCTCTTCGGCCGCTGCGAGCTCACGCTGCACTTCGCGCAGGCGCAGGTCACCGTCGAGTACATAGTCGACCGCCAGACGCTCGAGCGTGTCGACCTCCTGGCGCATGTGGGCGATACGCCAGTCGGCCGGCAGCAGGCAGTCGCCCGAGTCCGGGTGCAACTCACCGCGGAGCAAGGCGAACAGGCTGGATTTGCCGGCGCCGTTGGCACCGATGAGGCCGGCTTTGTGGCCGGCGTGCAGGGTCAGCTCGGCGTCTTCTAGCAGACGTTGCGGGCCACGCTGTAAAGTCAGGTTCTGAAGTCGGATCATAATGGCGGCGGAGTCTACCAGCTTCCCCCGCAACTGGCGCGAGTAGCACGATGTCCTCTGACCTGTGGAGCTTTGCCCTTGCCGTCTACGCCCGTCCCGGCGTGGAGGATGCCTGCCTGCGCCTGCAATCGGCGGGGGCCAACGTGTGCCTGATGTTGTGCGGTTTATGGCTGGAACAACGCGATGTGACCTATGACGAGGCACGCGCCCGGCAGCTTCTGGAAATGACAGAGCCTTGGGATCGGGAAGTGGTCCAGCCGTTACGCGCATTGCGCATGCAGTGGAAAACCCTGGCCGACACCGATCCGGTGCTCAAGGGGATGCGTGAGCAGATCAAGGGATTGGAACTGGAGGCGGAGCGTGCGCTGCTGTCACGACTTGAAGGCGCCGCGCAAGGCTGGAAGCGTCATTCAAAGGAATCGAGTGACTGGCTGGAAGTGCTGGCCGGCCCTGCGGCCAACCTGAACCGCGACGCGCTGCAAGTGCTGCGCGTCGCGGCGACCGGCGCTTAGGAAGCGCTGGACGGGTTGCTGGCGACGCTCGACACCGGCGCCGACGATGGCGTGGTTGCGGTGGTCGAGGTAGTGGCGGCGGGTGCAGGTGCAGCGGTCGCAGCCGGAGTTGCCGGTGCGGCAGGTTTGGCAGCAGGACCAGCGGTCGGTTTTGCTGCAGCGGGTTTCGCGGCAGCCGGCTTGGCAGCGGCAGGTTTTTTCACTGCTGGTTTTGCAGCGGGTTTCGCGGCTGGCTTGGCGGCCGGTTTAGCAGCGGTCGCTGGCTTGGCTGCGGTGGTTGCAGGCTTCGCTGCAGCAGCCGGTTTGGCCGCTGGTTTTGCAGCGGGTTTGGCCGCAGCTTTTGCCACAGGCTTGGCCGCTGGTTTCGCCGCCGCTTTGGCAGCAGGTTTGGCAGCAACCGGTTTGGCAGCGGTTTTCGCCGCAGGCTTGGCAGCAGCAGTTTTGGCGGCTGGTTTAGCGGCGGCTTTAACGGCTGGTTTTGCTGCCGGCTTGGCGGCTGCTTTGGCAGCTGGCTTGGCAGCAGGTTTCGCAGCGGCAGTTCTCGCTGGAGCCGCTTTCGCAGCAGCGGTTTTCGCTGCAGGCTTGGCGACTGGTTTTGCAGCAGCCGGCTTGGCAGCAGCCGGTTTGGCCGCTGTGGTTTTAGCCGCAGGTTTGGCAGCGCTGGCGGCTGCGGGTTTCTTCGCAGCTGGTTTTGCAGCGGCTTTCACTGGCGCTTTTGCCGAGGCTTTTGCAGGAGCCTTGGCCGGTGCTTTTGCAGCAGGCTTGGCGGCTGCTTTTTTCGCAGGTACCGCTGCAGGTTTAGCCGAACGCAGGGACAGCGCCTTGCCGACGGCTTCTTGAACACGACCGACACCCTGGGCCAGTTTCAGGCTTTCCTGGGCATCGCGCTTGAGTTGCAGAATGTAGCTGCGGGTGTCGGACTGACGTTCCTTCAGCGCATCGAGCAGGTCTTCGAGCTCCTTCACGGCAGCCTTGGCCTTGGTCTGCGCCTTGGCTTTACCGGCCGCTGCTGCGTCCTGCAGTTTGGTGCGGGACTTGTGCAGTTTTTCTTGCGCCTTGCCGCGTTGCTTTTCCAGTTTGGCGAGCAGTTTTTCAGCATCAGCCAAGGCTTGGGAGCAAGCGTTTTCCAGATGCTCGAGCAAGCTGCCCGAGAGTTGTTGGAGTAAATGCAACGGAGTGTTTACAGGCTTCTTGGTGGCCGACATGGTTTACCTCCTGGCTGACGTGAGTGCGGCTCATACTAGACCTCTGCTGCTACCGCCGCTAGGGCATGTTGACAGTATCGAAAGCACTCGGTTGCAGGCTTGCAAAAAACTTCTGCGCATTGGCAAAAGCAGTTCACCGTTGCAGACGTTCGCGCTGGCATAATCCACCGCAATTCAGGATGGAGAGTGCCCATGTCGCGCTACTTTTTTTTATCCCTCTGCATGATTTTTTCCGTGGCTCAGGCCGACGAAAAAACGACGGCGAATGACGCCCACGATCTGGCTTACAGCCTCGGCGCCAGCCTCGGCGAACGACTGCGTCAGGAAGTACCGCAGCTCCAGATCCAGGCGTTGATCGAAGGTCTGCAGCAGGCCTATCAAGGCAAGCCGTTGGCACTGAGCGAGGCACGCATCGAGCAGATCCTCGCCGATCACGAATCGCAGACAGCCGAGCAGGCGGCGATGCCTTCGACTGAAGCCGCGATGGAAAACGAGCGACGTTTTCTCACCGCCGAAAAAGCCAAACCGGGTGTGAAGGAGCTGGCCGACGGCATCCTGCTGACCGAGCTTGCGCCGGGGAATGGCACGAAGGCCGGCCCGGATGGAAAAGTGCAGGTGCTGTACATCGGCCGACTGCCGGACGGCACCGTGTTCGATCAGAACAGCCAGCCGCAGTGGTTCAATCTCGACAGCGTGATCGCCGGCTGGCGCACCGCGCTGCAGAACATGCCGGTCGGCGCGAAGTGGCGTCTGGTGATTCCATCGGATCAGGCTTATGGCGCCGACGGTGCAGGCGACTTGATCGCGCCGTTCACACCGCTGGTGTTCGAAGTGGAATTGCGCGGCGCGACCAGTTGATCGCCCAATAAAAAACGGTGCGTTTGGGGCGCACCGTTTCTGTGTCTTGCGAGGTTCGGTTCAGGCCTGAACCGAATCCTCTTCCTTGTGTGCGGTATGCAGCACTTCGATCAGGCAGTCTTCCAGTTCGAAGCGCTCGTGAAGCAGGCCGCCCAGCTCCTTGAATTTCTCCGCAACGCATTTGCCTTCATCGCAAAGGTCGTTGAACGCGAGCAGTTTTTCGGTGATGACATCGATCCGCGGATAGATCGTCTCGGCCAGCTCCAGGCCGCGTTTGTCGTTGAAGGCCTTGGCCTCGCCCGTCAGCTGTTCGTAGATCTCGAAGTGCCCGGCCGAGACGTAATCGACCAGCACACCGCAGAATTCCTGCAAAGGCTTTCGATCCTCGGACAGCGCCTGAGGTTTGGCGCCCAGCTTGTCATAGGCAGCGATCAATTCCTCACGCTCCTGCAGCCAGCGGTCGATCAGCAGATGAACTCCACCCCAACGTTCCTGAGCATTCTGACAACTTTCGAGCATGGTGATCTCTCTTCCCTTGTGGGTCATGCTGCCCTACACCCGCGCCTCTTCTTGTGAATATTGCTTTGAGAGGCGGCCAGGCAGAGCGTCATCGAGCAACACAATTCCAATGACACGTGCGGGCCAGATTATGCCCGCACGCCTATGGCTTCAAGGTACGCAGGAGAGAAAGTTCATACAAGTGTTTAATCCCTGACCAGCGCCGGGTGCGACGGTTGGCCGCTAAGTGGTCGCTGTAAAGCCATCCAGACCTGTCGCAGCAACTGGTAAGCGGCAAGGATCGACATCCCCACGAAGAACAGCAGGCTCCACTCCGGAATGCTCAAATCGAATAGTGTCCAGGACAACTCCGTGCAATCGGCAGTGTCGTTGAACATACGCATCAGTGCGCATAACCACGGCAGGCTGCTGAACATTTCCTCCGGCCCTGGCCCGCAATGCGCCAGCCTTTGCAGGGAATCACTTTGCAACAGCACTTGTCGCCAGGCCGCCGTCATCCCGCCAAGACTGGTCAGCAACGCCATCATCCAGTACAGCGACAGACCGACACGCTGCGGCCCATGGACCGCCGCCACACCACAAAACATGGTGAGCACACACATGAACAGACGCTGGACCAGACATAGGCTGCAGGGCACCAGACCGACCGCGTATTCGAGGTAATAAGAAGCTCCCAGGGCCAGAATCCCCGCAGTGAAAGCCATAAAAAACAGGGAGCGTGAGCAGGCCAACGACATGGCTTATCCGTAACAATAAAGACAGGCAGTTACGGTAGAGGAAAGCGCCTCGGGCTTTCAAGGCAGGTCACTGGCGACACTTCATCAGAAGTGTAGGGAAATCCCGACAGGCACCGAAGGATTCGGTGTAGCCCACTGTAGGATTTTGCTCGGGAGGGGATTTACCGGTAACAATTCAGTCGCCGGGAAAGAAATGGAGGAGCAACGCTCCCCCTTTCTGATCATGCTCGAACGGCTACCGGCAATGGTGCAGCCAGCAGGCGCTCATCCAGCATACCCAGCCCTTCCTGGAACAGCAGATTGCTGCGCTCGGTGTCACCGAGCCGGGCCAGCAGCCGCGCCAACTCGGCGCACGCTTCCGGATTGCGCTGCACTCGCAGACTGCTTTCCAGGTAGTCCCGCGCCTTGCCCCACAGACTGGCTTGCAGGCACAGGCGTCCCAGCGTCAGCAGCAGGCTGGCATCGCCCGGATGATCCTTGAGCCAGCCTTCAGCCGTCTGCAACTGACGTGTCGGATCATTACCGCGCACCAGACCGTAAAGGCGGGCCAGATGACTGTCGTACTTGCGCTTGAGCGCCGTGCGCAGCACTTCTTCCGCTTCGACCTGAGCGCCCAGCTGACGCAGCTGCTCGGCGTAGGCCAGCACCAGCGCCGGCTCCTGGCGCTGGGCAGAAGTCAGTTGCTGCCATGCGCGGTTGAGCGACTGTAAACCGACTGCGCCGTCCTCTTCACGCTGGGCCGCGAGGGACAGGTTTTCCCCCCAGGCGCGACGTTCGAGTTCGGTCAGTTCGGACGGTGGCAGGACTTTGTCCTTGCGCAGCTCCGGCAACAGCCGAATCACGGACGACCAGTCACCGCGCTGCTGATGCAGGCGCTGCAACTGGCGCAAGGTCTGGACATTGTGCGGATGGCGTTCGTGCATCGCCTGCAAGGTGACTAGCGCCCCATCGGTATCGCCACGATCGGTCTGCAACTGCGCATGGCTGAGGGCGATCGCCAGCTCGGCCTGCGGCTGACGCTCGAGGGCGCGCTCCAGCAGGCGATCGCTTTCCTCGTAGTTGCCTTGTTCGTTGGCGGCTCGAGCAGCCCCCAGGTAATACAGCAACGGTTGACGCTCGGCTTCAGCGGCCCGGTACAGGTGACGCTGGGCGCTGGCCCAGCGGCCTTCGGCCAGGTCGAGCTGACCATGCTCGATTGCTACCTGCACGCGGCGGCTGCGGTTACGACGCGACCATGGATTGACCACGCCGCCGGAGGTCAGCACCAGCTCAACAAGCGCCTTGATGCCCCAGACCAGCAGCCACAGCACCGCCACCACCGCCAGGGTCGCCCACAGGCTCGATTCATAACGAAAGCTTTTGTAGGCGACCAGCACGTAACCGGAATGCTCGGCAATCGCCAGGCCCAGCGCCGCCGTTGCCGCGATCACAAGAAACACGATCACATACAGGCGCTTCATGGTGTCGCCTCCTGCGCAGTACTGGCGGCCGGTTTGGCGAAGGGTTTCACCGAGTCTTCGGCGTTGACGTTGCGGCGCTCCAGATAGGCCTGCACCGCACTTAAGGTTCCAGCGAGATCCGGCGTGTTGACGGTAACCGGTTGCTTGCTCAATTCCGCGACCTGCTCGAGCATGATTTTGCTCTGCGGGTTGTCCGGGTTGAAGTTGCCCGTGAGCACGTCACGCGCTTCGGCCAGGGCCTGGGTGTACACCGGTGCCTGACCGTTGAGCGCGGCCCATTGCGCCTGTTCGAGCGCAAGGCTCAGGGCCAGACGCACCTGGCTCAGGCTCTGGCCGGCGAGCAGCGGCCGGACGTTTTTATCGGCGTTGAAATCGATGCGGATGTAGCGCGAGATCTGATCCCACCACTGCGCCCAGCGACTGGCGCCGTCGCCATCGGAGGTCAGGCCCAGCAGCGAATCACCGCGATCCTTGTATTCCGGCGCCAGCTCGGTGAGGCCGACGACCTGATCGCGCAAGGCGCCCAGGCGCAGGAACAGCCCGGTGCGATCCGGCTGCTCGGTACTGCGCAGCGCCACCAGGGTTTTCGCCACTTGCTCGCGGGCGGCGAACGAGCCGGGATCATTCTGTTCGCGCAGGATTTCGTCGGCACCCTGCACCAGCGCCTGGGCGCTGCTGATGTCCTGGAGGGCGGAAAGACGCAGGCTGGCCAGACGCAGCAAGTGCTCGGCCTCGGCCAGACGCCAGTCCTTGCGGCTGGCGCCAAGGACCGTTTCCAGACGCTGGTTGAGGCGTTGCTGATCGCCCTGAAGCTGGGTCACCAGACGCTGGCGTTCGGCAAGTTCATCGGCGCCGGGCAATTGCCCGAGGCGCTCGGTCAGTCGTTGCTCATTGAGCTTCAGGGTCTGGGCCTGATCGTTCAACGCCTGAACCTGACTCAACTGATTCTGAGTGCTGGTCTGCAGGTGTCGCACCTGCCAGACACCCCAGCCACCCACCGCAACACCGGCAGCGCCGAGCAGCAGCGCGAGAATGGCCAATCCGTTGCCTCGGCGCGGTTCCGCGGCCGGTGGCGGTGCATCAACCGGTGCATCGATCACAGGTTGAACGTCATCTTTAGGCAAGGCTGTTTCGCTCACGTATCCATCCTTTGCATTAGAGAACGGGCACGGGATGCTCCCGTAACGCCGTCAGCAAGGCCGCGGCACTGGCGCCGCGACAATCCACAACTGTTCGGGCCCCGGCGGCACTGGCCTGCTCGGCAACCCTTGGGCTTGGAACAAACAACGGCAGCCGCGCAAGTGCAGGCCAGCTGTCGCCGGCCAGTTGGCGCAGGTGCTCGAAACCCTGTCCACTGCTGACCACCAGCCCGTTCAGGCGTTCCGCTGCAATCCTGCGGGGCAGCTCCTGCGGCGGATAGTCCGGCAGGTCGCGACGGTACAACTCCAAGTATTCGACACTAGCACCAAGCGCGCGCAGGCGCTCGGCCAGCAGCTCGCGTCCGCCCTCCCCGCGCAGGATCAACACCTGCGAACCGGGCGCGGCCACCGCCTCAAGCAGACGCGGCAATTGCAGCAAGGCCTCGCTGTCGTCGCCCGCGTCCGGGATGCTCACATCCAGCCCCCGATCCCGAAGGATGGCTGCGGTCGCCGCGCCTACGCTGAACCACGGCATTGTGGGAGTCGCCAGACCCAGAGCGCCGAGCAGATCCACCGCGATCCGCGCCGCCGGTTTGCTGACCACGATCACTGCGCTGTAACGCGGCAGTTGCGTGATCGTGCGGCGCATTGTGTCAGAGACCGGCAGTGGCGCGATTTCCAAAAGCGGCAGACAGCTGCTGAAAATCCCTTGTTCTGCCAGCACGGTGGCGAGCGCCGAACAGTCCTCCACCGGGCGCGTCAGCAGCAGGCGCCAGGCGGTCACTCGTGACCTGCCTCGCCGTAGACCGCCTTGAGAATATCGTCGGCGCCTTGGCCGAGCAGGTCTTCGGCAACCTGTACGCCCAGCGTCTCGGCTGCCGCGCGCGGTGCCCGTGCTTGTGCGCTGAGCAGCTTGCCGCCGCTCGGTTCGCCCACCAGACCGCGCAGCCACAACTGATCGCCTTCGAGCACGGCGTAGCAAGCGATCGGCACCTGGCAGCCGCCATTCAGATGTTTGTTGAGAGCACGCTCGGCGGTGACACGGTCGGCGGTGTCGGCGTGATGCAGGGGCGCGAGCAAGGCATGGATTTTGGTGTCGGCGCTGCGACATTCGATACCGACGGCGCCCTGGCCACCGGCCGGCAGGCTGTCATCGACGCTGATGGCCGAGGTGATGCGATCTTCGAAACCGAGGCGGATCAGGCCCGCTGCCGCGAGGATGATCGCGTCATACTCGCCGGCGTCGAGCTTGGCCAGACGGGTGTTGACGTTGCCACGCAGGAAACGGATCTCGAGATCCGGACGGCGTGTCAGCAACTGCGCCTGACGCCGCAGGCTGGAAGTGCCGACGATGCTGCCGGCGGGTAATGCATCGAGGCTGGAATAAGTGTTGGAGACAAACGCGTCACGGGGATCTTCGCGCTCGCAGATGCAGAACAGACCGAGGCCTTCGGGGAAATCCATCGGCACGTCTTTCATCGAATGCACGGCGATGTCGGCTTCGTTTTCCAGCAGCGCGGTTTCCAGTTCCTTGACGAACAGGCCCTTGCCACCGATTTTCGACAGGGGCGAATCGAGCAGCTTGTCGCCGCGACTGACCATGGGCACCAGCGTCACCAGCAGGCCCGGGTGGGATGCTTCAAGACGGGCTTTGACGTATTCGGCCTGCCAGAGGGCCAGAGCACTTTTGCGGGTGGCGATGCGGATTTCGCGAGAGGACATGGATCAATCCGTACTGAATAGATACGGCGGATAATAACAGCTCAGCCAAATCCACTTTGACCTGAATCAGATACGGCGTGGCCTCCCTGGCCTGCAATGCCTGGTGAAATGAACGAAGAACCGCCCGAAGCCTGCGGACTAAAGCCCCTGCATCATTTTGCGCACGCCCGCCACATGTCGACGGCTGACAATCAGCGCGTCACCGTTGAGGCCCTTGAGGAACAACTGGAAGTGGCCCAGCGGTGTGCGTTGCAATCGCTCGATGCGGTCGCGGGCGACCAGTGCGTTGCGGTGGATCCGCACGAAGCGCTCGCCAAATTCGTCTTCCAGCGCCTTGAGCGGCTCATCCAGAAGGACTTCGCCAGCTTCGTGGCGCAAGGTCACGTATTTGTGGTCGGCAATGAAGTACACCACCTGATCCAGCGGGATCAGTTCGATGCCTTTGCGGGTCCGGGCGCTGATGTGGCTGCGCGGGCCGTTACCGCTTTCGGCGGCAGGACGGGTCAGGGCCGAGAGTTGGGCCCGGTTGGGACGTTCAGCCCGTTTCAGGGCGTCATGCAGATGTTCGGTTCGCACGGGTTTCACCACATAGCCCACGGCGCTGGCCTGCAGGGCTTCCACGGCAAATTCATCGGGACCTGCGCAAAACACCACGGCTGGCGGGGTTTCGCGTTCGCACAGACGGGCAGCCACCTGCAGGCCATCGAGGCCCGGCATGCGGATATCGAGCAGTACGATATCCGGCTTGTGGCTGTCGATCAGTGCCAACGCCTCTTCGCCATTGGTGGCGCTGGGCTCCAGGATTGTGTAGCCCTCGAGCTCGCTCACCATTCGGCTGAGTCGCTCGCGGGCCAGTGGTTCGTCATCAACGATCAGGACATTCATATTGCGCTGGATTCCTGCGTGAGTCTCGCACAAGGATAGCGTAGACAAGTGGAGTGACGTCCGTCACCGCGATCCACGCTAAGACTAGCGCGAGCGCCAAAAAGTGCCGTACGTCGGCCGGCAATATTTGCCGACACCCGCGACGTACCGCCCGACGCCCGTCGCCGACTGCGTTTTACGCAGGGTATGCCAATGGCCAATACACCCACCCCTCTCTCTTCTTATAGTCGGTGGCCGGATCTTTGCCCGATCCGTGGTCACCCGACCCCTATGTCCTACTGTAGACGCTCGTCGGGCCGATATTGCTCAATCGGAAAATATCCTTGCGCAAATCCCCCGGGGACGCCGACAACTATGGCGGAGCGAATGAGAAAAAAACGTATCGACCAGTGTCAGCGACAGGATTGGCAACCCTGTTATTATCCGCGCCAGCGTTTCACGCCTTCTTTCTTCAAGCCGATACGAGCGAATTCATGAGCACTGACAAGACCAATCAGTCCTGGGGCGGCCGCTTCAGTGAACCCGTCGACGCCTTCGTCGCCCGCTTCACCGCCTCCGTCACTTTCGACCAGCGCCTGTATCGCCACGACATCATGGGCTCGATCGCCCACGCCACCATGCTGGCCAAGGTCGGCGTGCTGACGGATGCCGAGCGCGACAGCATCATCGATGGCCTGAAGACCATCCAGGGCGAAATCGAGGCCGGCCAGTTCGACTGGCGCGTCGACCTCGAAGACGTGCATATGAACATCGAAGCACGCCTGACCGACCGCATCGGCGTCACCGGCAAGAAGCTGCACACCGGCCGCAGCCGTAACGACCAGGTCGCCACCGACATACGCCTGTGGCTGCGTGACGAGATCGACCTGATCCTGAGCGAAATCACCCGCCTGCAAAAAGGCCTGCTGGAGCAGGCCGAGCGTGAAGCCGCCAGCATCATGCCGGGCTTCACCCACCTGCAGACCGCTCAGCCGGTGACCTTCGGGCACCACATGCTGGCCTGGTTCGAAATGCTCAGCCGCGACTACGAGCGTCTGGTCGACTGCCGCAAGCGCACCAACCGCATGCCGCTGGGCAGCGCCGCACTGGCCGGCACCACTTACCCGATCGACCGCGAATACACCGCGCAACTGCTGGGCTTCGACGCCGTCGGCGGCAACTCGCTGGACAACGTGTCCGACCGTGACTTCGCCATCGAATTCTGCTCGGCCGCGAGCATCGCGATGATGCACCTGTCGCGCTTCTCCGAAGAGCTGGTGCTGTGGACCAGCGCGCAATTCCAGTTCATTGATCTGCCGGACCGTTTCTGCACCGGCAGCTCGATCATGCCGCAGAAGAAAAACCCGGATGTTCCGGAGCTGGTACGTGGCAAGACCGGTCGGGTGTTCGGCGCCCTGATGGGCCTGCTGACCCTGATGAAAGGCCAGCCGCTGGCCTACAACAAGGACAACCAGGAAGACAAGGAACCGCTGTTCGACGCCGCCGACACCCTGCGCGACTCGCTGCGTGCCTTTGCCGACATGATCCCGGCGATCAAACCGAAACACGCGATCATGCGCGAAGCGGCGCTGCGCGGTTTCTCCACCGCTACCGATCTGGCCGACTACCTGGTGCGCCGTGGCCTGCCGTTCCGTGACTGCCACGAAATCGTCGGCCACGCCGTGAAGTACGGCGTCGACACCGGCAAGGATCTGGCGGAAATGAGCCTGGAAGAACTGCGCCAGTTCAGCGACCAGATCGAGCAGGACGTGTTTGCCGTGCTGACCCTCGAAGGCTCGGTAAATGCCCGTGACCACATCGGCGGCACTGCGCCGGCGCAGGTCAAGGCTGCCGTGGTTCGCGGTCAGGCGTTGATCGCCAGCCGCTAAAAGCCAAAAGCATCGCCAGCAGGCTGGCTCCCACATTCTGGATCTGTGAATACAAATTCAGTGTGGGAGCCAGCCTGCTGGCGATTGCTCTTTCAAAAACGCTAAAACTGCTACTTCTTCGCAGCGATCATCGCCAAAAACGTCGGCATCGCCGCTTCCTTGTCCGCTGCAATCTTCTGCACGTGCGGATTCTGCTCCAGCCGCTCCAGCAGCGCCTTGGCCTTCGGCATCTGTGCCAGCAAATCCAGACCGAACAGCTTGTGCCCCACCGCAACTGCCAACGGCACGCTGTAGAGGAAGTACAAATCCGCAATAGTCAGGCTGTCGCCCGCCACATAAGGGGCGAACTTGCCGTGACGGCCCAGTGCCGCAAAGCCCAGCAGCAATTCAGCCTTGGTTTTCTCCTTGATCGCTTCCGGCAGCGTCGTACCGAAAAACGCCTCGCCATAGCAGGCACGGGCCGGCAGCTCGATGTACAGCTCGATTTCCTTGGCCACCGCCAGCACCTGAGCGCGGGCAAACGGCTCGGTCGGCAACAGCGGGACACCCTTCTGGCTGCTTTCAAGGTATTCGAGCATCACCATCGTTTCATTGATGTAGCCACCTTCGGTCCCCAGCACCGGCACCTTGCCGCGCGGGCTGATGGCCAGGGACTCCGGCGTTGGCGTCGGGTAGAACGTGACCTCTTCGAACGGCAGGTCTTTTTCCAGCAGCGCCAGCTTGACCATGTTGTAGTAGTTGCTGACGGAGAATCCATAGAGCTTGAACATCACATAGCCTCCAGGCCGTGCGGGGTGGGCAGTGCCTGTTTATAGATCGCACCAGGGATTCGCGCCAGCAGCATCACGCCGCTGAATGCGGGTAAACTGGCGCCTTTCCTTGAGGAGCCTGCCATGAGCGAGCCGACTGACATCGACAATGATGAAGAAGAGTTCACCGAATCGACGCTGATCGAAGCGATCGAGAACCAGATCGAAAGCGACAACCCGCCAGCGGCCAAGGCAACCTTCAACAAGCTGACGCTGGTCGGTTACGAGCGTGATGACATCCTGAATCTGATGGCCCACGTGCTGGCCTGTGAAATCGACGCGATGCTCGACGAAGACCGCGCGTTCGATACCGAGTGGTACGAAACCGCGCTGCGCGCACTGCCCGAGCTGCCACCGGAAAAGCAGTAAACGGCCCCGCCCTGTGGGAGCCCGCCTGCTCCCACACAATTTGTCACCCATCTGCGCGGTCTTCTCCCGCTCCCTGACTACACTGGAATCCACCCCGGGACAAAAACCCTGACACGCGCACTGGACAGGCCACGCCGGCAGGTTCACCTTAGGGGCGCTGTCGTCCAATTCCTAGAAAGTCTGGAGTCCTTATGTCGCTTACCCCTGAGTTGGTTGCCGAACTGGAAGTCCTCGCACTCTTCAACCTGGACAGTTCCCAGGAAGGTCTGAAAATTCATCAGACCGCTGCCCCGAAGCACATTGCCGCCGCACAACGCCTGTTCGAAAAAGAACTGACAGACCAGCCTGATGGCGGTTACCTGACCAGCCTCGGTCGCGATGCCGCACAAAACGTGCAAACCGTACTGACGATTCTCAAAGAGCAGCAAACCGCCTGATCCTTCCGACTTTGCCCACGGAAACCCCTGTCACGGGATTTCCGCGGGCCAGCCATGAACGTCGTCCATCACCGCGCGATAGAAATCTGACGTCAAAAAACAAATTCAGCTTAAAACTCCTGCCGCTCAGGCGCTAAACTCCCGGACACCCGAGACCCCTTGCCTCCGAGCCCTGCGCGCCGGTTTGAGCCGACATGACCCGCACCCATGAAATCCGCCCCGACCTCGACGAAGGCATCGACCGCAAGGTACTCAGCCAGCTACGTGCACGCTTTCTGAAACTCAATGAAGGCCGCCTGAACCGGGCGCGGGAAGGCCTGTCGACGCGCCAGCAAAGTGTGCTGACGCTGCTGCCGCTGTTTTTTCACGTTAATCATCCGCTGCTGCCGGGTTATGTCTCGGGCAGCACGCCAACCGGGCTGTCAAATTACGAGCCTGACGCCGAGGCGCTCGCCGAAGCCCAGCGCCTGACCCGCTCGTTTTCCTACAAGCCGCGTCACGGCAGCAACCCGCCACGGCCGATTCACGGTCTGTTCCTGATGGGCAGCCTCGGCACGCTGGCCCAGGCAGACCAGAGCGACATGGACGTGTGGGTCTGCCACGCCCCCGACCTGAGCGATAGTGAGCTGGCCGAACTGCGCAAGAAGTGCCAGTTGCTCGAAACCTGGGCCGCCAGCCAGGGAGCCGAGGCGCACTTTTTCCTGATCGACCCGGTACGTTTCGTCAAAGGCGAACGCGATACTCAGCTCAGCTCCGAAGATTGCGGCACCACCCAGCACTATCTGCTGCTGGACGAGTTCTACCGCACCGCGATCTGGCTGGCTGGGCGCACGCCGATCTGGTGGCTGGTGCCGGTCTACGAAGAACGCGCCTATGACGCGTACACCCACACCCTGATTTCCAAGCGTTTCATCCGCAACGATGAAACCCTCGACCTGGGGCCGATGGCGCACATTCCGCCGGGCGAATTCGTCGGCGCCGGGCTGTGGCAACTGTTCAAGGGCATCGAGTCACCTTACAAATCGGTGCTCAAGCTGCTGCTGACCGAGGTCTACGCCAGCGAGCATCCGCATGTGCAGTGCCTGAGCCTGCGCTTCAAGCAAGCGGTGTTCGCCAATCGGCTGGACCTCGACGAGCTGGATCCGTACATGGTGGTCTACCGCCGGATCGAGGAATACCTCACAGCGCGCAACGAACCGGAGCGGCTTGAGCTGGTACGCCGTGCGCTGTACCTCAAGGTCAACCGCAAGCTCACCGGCAACAGCCGAACCCAGAGTTGGCAGCGCTCACTGCTGGAAAGACTGGCCAGCGAATGGCATTGGGATCAGCGGCAACTGGCGCTGCTCGACAGCCGCAGCCAGTGGAAAGTCCGCCAAGTCAGCGCCGAACGCCGGGCGCTGGTCAACGAACTCAATTACAGCTATCGATTCCTGACCCAGTTCGCCCGCGCAGAGCAGACCGTCAGCCTGATCAACAAGCGCGACCTCAACGTTCTCGGACGGCGCCTGTATGCGGCGTTCGAGCGCAAGGCGGACAAGGTCGAGTTCATCAATCCCGGCATCGCCCCGGACCTGGCCGAAGACACGCTGACCCTGGTGCAATCGCCGAACAAAAAGGAACCGGGCCAGACCCAGTGGGGCCTTTACAACGGCAGCCTGACAGCGCTGGAGTGGGAACACTTCGCACCGATCAAGCGCAGCCGCGAGTTGCTGGAATTGTTGACCTGGTGCCACCGCAACGGCGTGATCGACAGCAGCACCCGACTGGCCCTGCACCCCGGCACCAGCGACATGAGCGAGTTCGAGCTGTTCAACCTGCTCGGCAGCCTGCAACAGAGCATCCCCCTGCCCTTGCCGACCGTTGCCGAAGAACCGCTGCTGCGCGCCGCCGTACCGAACGAAGTGTTGATGCTGGTGAATGTCGGGGTCGATCCGCTCAAGCATCACCGCGACCTGAACATCCTGATGACCACCGAGCGTACCGATTCGCTGAGCTACGCCGGTGTGCGCGAGAACCTGGTGTTGACCTTGGATCAGGTCACGCTCAACAGCTGGAACGAAGTGCTGGTCAACCGCTTCGATGGCCCGCATGCCCTGATGGACTGCCTGCGCGATTACCTCAACAATCTGCCGCGCGGAGCGCAACAGCCGTCGCTGCGAGTGCGCTGCTTCTGTCACAACCGCGCGCAGTTCATCGCGCGACGGGTGGAAGAAATCATCGACACCGCGCAGACCCTGTTGCTCAGCGACCTGAATCACCGCTACCTGATCCAGGTGCAGCAGCATTACCACGTGCTGGAACTGGTGCCGGGTCAGGTCAACCATGTCGCCCTCGCCACCCTGCCGGCGCTGCTCGATTACCTGGGCGAGGAACAGCCGCGCTACAGCCCGCTGCACCTGGACCCGATGGCGCTGGAAGACCACGACCTGGCGCTGATCCTGCCGATGGGCCAGCCTGAATGCATTCAGGTGTTCTACCGGATCACCGAACAAACCGCCGAGCTGTACGTACTCGACGAATTCAATGCGCTGTGGCAACAGCACTTGCCCTTTCACGACGAGCAAAGCCTGTTGGTGCCATTGCAGCGGTTCCTGCAGTCGATCCAGTTCCGCCGCGAAGCGCTGCTGCCGATGGATGCGGGCCATGCCGCCAGCCTTGAAATCTTGTATTACCAGTTATTGCCATCAGGGCCGGGACGCGCGCGACGGGTCGAAATGCGCCCGGCGCCGCAGACGCCGGTCAACAAACCGTTCTACGACGTGCAGGCGATCGTCGGCAAAGCCGCGCCCGGCGAAGTGCAGGTCACGCTGTATTGCAATCAACGGGAATTCAGCGAGCTGGAACATGGCGACCAGCTGTTCAGCGTGGTCGCCCGGGAGATCGTCGGGCAGCGCCGGGAAACCGAGCGCTACCGCTGCTACATCACCGACCTGGACCTGTCGGGCGTGATCGGTGACGGGCAGAGTTCGAGCAATCTGTATCTGCGTTACAAGGCCGACCTTGAACGCTCTCTGAACGAGGCGCTCGAGCAGGTCTGAGGCGGGTTACTCCGGGAAATCACCGCCGTTGGCCGGCTGCGATTCGACTTCGAGCAAGGTCAGTTTCAGGGTCTTGCCGCCCGGGGCTGGCCAGTCGATGTGCTGACCAACCTTCAGGCCCAGCAGCGCACTGCCGACCGGGGCCAGGATCGAGACTTTGCCTTCGTCGGCATTGGCGTGCTTCGGATAGACCAGGGTCAGGTGGTAGTCCTTACCGCTGCTTTCTTCGCGGCAGTGCACACGGGAATTCATCGTCACGACATCGGCAGGCACTTCATCGTGACCGACCAGGGTATCGGCGCGGTCCAGTTCGGTTTGCAGCGCGATCACGCCCGGCAGCGTGTCATCCAGGCTGTCGATCAGGCGCTCCAGACGTTGCACGTCCAGACGGGTAAGGGTGATGGAAGGTGCGGTCATGATCCGGGCAGACTCCTTTCTTCTGCACACAAAAAAAGCAAAACCCCGCCAAAAAAGACGGGGTTTTCACCAGGCCTCGATGGGTTGAGGCGTTTCCGGACACTATCACAGCTCAAAAAATATACAAGCTACGCTCCGGCGAGCTGCCGGCGCTGAGCGGCCTGCGCACAAATCACCCGGCGGCGCTCGTCATCGGCCGCACGCCACTCGCGGATGTCTTCGACATGGCGCATGCAGCCGAGGCAGACCTTCTGCTCATCCAGCCGGCACACGCCGGTGCACGGCGAAGGCACGGCCGGGCTGACGTTGCTGTAGAGCGGCTTCGGCGGACGGGCGGGCGCGGTGTCAGTCACGAAATCACAGGCCTTCGAAATCGAATTCGGTGCCGGCCTGCTGCTTGACGATGCGCTCGAGCATTTCGCCCAGCTGTTCTTCGCTCTTGTCGCACATCCAGCGTTCGCTTTCTTCGTCGTAGTCGAAGTGGAAACCACCGGACACGGCGGCCAGCCACAGCTGACGCAACGGTTCCTGACGGCTGAAGATCAGCTGGGTGCCGTTTTCGAACTTGACGGTCAGCACACCGGCCGAGTTCTCCATGTCGATGTCCAGGTCGCTGTCGTCGAAGATGTCTTCCAGTTTTTCCTGGGTTTCATCGACCAGATCGTGGAAACGGGCTTCGGACAAACTCATTGCGGCAACCTCAAAAAATGTCTGATCAGGCTCAAGCGCCGCAAGATACGGACGCTGCCAGCCGATTGCAAAGGATAACGACCAAGCGCCCTGCCCGGCGACGAAAAATCCACCCGCCACGCGGGAAAAGTTTCCGCGCCGCAGCCCGAGCCCCGCCGGACGGGAGTTCCGTCGCATAGGCAAGCTGCCGGGTGGCCGGTATACTCCGGCGCAATTAACGCATTTTCAAGGATTTCGCCATGAAGCGCCTGATCTCTTCCCTTGCTGCGCTCGTCGCGGTTGCCTGTCTCGTTTCGGCCTGCGGTCAGAAAGGCCCGCTGTACCTGCCCGATGAAGATCAGGACCCGGCCGAGCAAGCCCAGTCTTCGCAAAAGCAGCCTGTCTCCAAGGCACACAAGCACGACGTTTACTAAGGGATCGCCATGGACGCTTTTAACTACCGTGGCGGGGAGCTGTTCGCGGAAGGTGTGGCGCTGTCCGCCATCGCCGATCGCTTCGGCACACCGACCTACGTCTACTCCCGCGCCCACATCGAGGCCCAGTACCTGGCCTACGCCGATGCGCTGGCCGGCATGCCGCACCTGGTATGCTTCGCGGTCAAGGCCAACTCCAACCTCGGCGTCCTGAATGTCCTGGCCCGTATCGGCGCCGGTTTCGACATCGTCTCCCGTGGCGAGCTGGAACGCGTGCTGGCCGCCGGCGGCAGCCCGGACAAGATCGTGTTCTCCGGCGTCGGCAAGACCCGTGACGACATGCGCCGTGCGCTGGAAGTCGGCGTGCATTGCTTCAACGTCGAATCCACCGACGAGCTCGAGCGCCTGCAAGTGGTCGCGGCCGAGTTGGGCGTTCGCGCGCCGATCTCGCTGCGCGTGAACCCGGACGTCGATGCCGGCACCCACCCGTACATCTCCACCGGTCTCAAAGAGAACAAGTTCGGCATCGCCATCACCGACGCCGAAGACGTGTACGTGCGTGCCGCGCACTTGCCGAACCTGGAAGTGGTCGGCGTCGACTGCCACATCGGTTCGCAACTGACCACTCTGCCGCCGTTCCTCGATGCCCTTGATCGCCTGCTGGATCTGGTCGATCGCCTTGGCGATTGCGGCATCCACCTGCGCCACATCGATCTCGGTGGCGGCCTGGGTGTGCGTTATCGCGACGAAGAGCCGCCATTGGCTGCCGATTACATCAAGGCTGTGCGCGAGCGCCTGGTCGGCCGTGATCTGGCGCTGGTGTTCGAGCCGGGCCGTTTCATTGTCGCCAACGCCGGCGTGCTGCTGACTCAGGTCGAGTACCTCAAGCACACCGAGCACAAAGACTTCGCCATCGTCGACGCGGCCATGAACGACCTGATCCGCCCGGCGCTGTACCAGGCCTGGATGGACGTGACCGCGGTCAAACCGCGCGACACCGCCGCACGCAAGTACGACGTGGTCGGCCCGATCTGCGAAACCGGCGACTTCCTCGCCAAGGAACGCGAACTGGCGCTGGAAGAAGGCGATCTGCTGGCCGTGCATTCGGCCGGTGCCTACGGTTTCGTGATGAGCTCCAACTACAACACCCGCGGCCGTGCCGCCGAAGTGCTGGTGGATGGCGATCAGGCCTTTGAAGTGCGTCGCCGCGAAACCGTGGCCGAGCTGTTTGCCGGCGAAAGCCTGCTGCCGGAGTAACCCCATGCTGCTGCGTTTTACCAAGATGCACGGCCTGGGCAACGACTTCATGGTCCTCGACCTGGTCAGCCAGCACGCGCATATTCAGCCCAAGCACGCAAAAATGTGGGGCGACCGGCACACCGGCATCGGTTTCGACCAGTTGCTGATCGTCGAAGCGCCGAGCAATCCGGATGTGGACTTCCGTTACCGGATCTTCAACTCCGACGGTTCCGAAGTGGAGCAGTGCGGCAATGGTGCGCGCTGCTTCGCCCGCTTCGTGCTCGACAAGCGTCTGACCGCCAAACGGCAGATCCGCGTCGAGACCAAGGGCGGCATCATCGAACTGGACGTGCGTAACGACGGCCAGATCGGCGTGAACATGGGCGCCCCGCGCCTGGTGCCGGCGGACATTCCGTTCCAGGCGCCGGAGCAGGCCCTGAGTTATCAGGTCGATGTCGACGGTACGCCGGTCGATCTGGCCGCGGTGTCCATGGGCAACCCCCATGCGGTGCTGCGGGTCAGCGATATCAACACTGCACCGGTGCATGAACTGGGGCCGAAAATCGAACATCACCCGCGCTTTCCGGCGCGGGTCAACGTCGGTTTTCTCCAGGTCATCGACCGCCATCGCGCGCAACTGCGCGTCTGGGAACGCGGCGCCGGGGAAACCCAGGCCTGCGGCACCGGTGCCTGCGCTGCTGCTGTAGCGGCGATCAGTCAGGGGTGGATGGATTCGCCGCTGTTGATCGACCTGCCGGGCGGGCGTCTGTCCATTGAGTGGGCAGGCCCCGGCCAACCGGTGTTGATGACCGGCCCGGCAGTGCGCGTATACGAAGGACAAGTGCGTCTTTGAGTGAGCAGAAGCCATGACCGATAAGCCTCAGGTACCCGCCCGACAGTCCGGTGAATCAGCGTCCGAGAGCCTGGAGGCGGCAGCAGTTGCCGCGTACCTGGAGGCTCATCCGGACTTCTTCGTCGAGCATGAAGAACTGCTGCCGTCCCTGCGCATCCCCCATCAGCGCGGCGATACCGTCTCGCTGGTCGAGCGCCAGATGGCCATCCTGCGCGACCGCAACATCGAGATGCGTCACCGCCTCTCGCACTTGATGGACGTCGCCCGGGACAACGATCGCCTGTTCGACAAGACCCGTCGCCTGATCCTCGCCCTGATGGACGCTGCCACCCTGGAAGATGTGGTGATCAGCGTCGAAGACAGCCTGCGTCAGGATTTCCAGGTGCCCTTCGTCAGCCTGATCCTGCTCGGCGACAACCCGGCCCCGGTCGGCCGCTGGGTGACCCACGCCGACGCGCAAACCGCCATCGGCGGCCTGCTCACCGAAGGCAAGAGCGTCAGTGGCAGCCTGCGCGAGCATGAGCTGGACTTCCTGTTCGGCGAAGAACAGCGCAAGCAGATCGGCTCCACCGCCGTGGTCGCCGTCAGCCATCAGGGCATCCACGGAATCCTGGCCATCGCCAGCCGTGATCCGCAGCACTACAAGAGCTCGGTCGGCACGCTGTTCCTCAGCTACATCGCCGAAGTCATGGGTCGCGTGCTGCCACGGGTCAACAGCTCCCTGCGCTCGGTACGCTGAGCATGGAACGACAACTGGACGCTTACTGCGAACACCTGCGCAGTGAGCGGCAGGTGTCGCCGCATACGCTGTCGGCCTACCGGCGCGATCTCGATAAAGTCCTCGGCTGGTGCATCAAACAGAACATCGGCAGCTGGCAGGCGCTCGACATCCAGCGCCTGCGCAGCCTGATCGCCCGCCTGCATGCCCAAGGCCAGTCCTCGCGCAGTCTGGCGCGCCTGCTCTCGGCGGTGCGCGGGCTCTATCACTACCTGAATCGCGAAGGCCTCTGCGACCACGATCCGGCCACCGGCCTGGCACCGCCCAAAGGCGAACGCCGCCTGCCGAAAACCCTCGACACGGACCGCGCCCTGCAACTGCTTGAAGGTGCGGTCGAGGACGATTTTCTCGCGCGGCGCGATCAGGCAATTCTGGAGCTGTTCTATTCCTCCGGCCTGCGCCTGTCGGAGCTGACCGGGCTCAATCTCGATCAGCTCGATCTGGCCGACGGCATGGTTCAGGTACTCGGCAAGGGCAGCAAGACGCGCCTGTTGCCGGTCGGCAAAAAGGCCCGGGAAGCGCTGGAACAATGGCTGCCGCTGCGGGCGCTGACCAATCCGGCGGACGATGCGGTGTTCGTCAGCCAGCAAGGCAGACGCCTCGGCCCGCGAGCGATTCAGGTGCGGGTCAAACTGGCCGGCGAGCGCGAACTGGGGCAGAACCTGCACCCGCACATGCTGCGGCACTCCTTCGCCAGCCATTTGCTCGAGTCCTCTCAGGATCTGCGCGCGGTGCAGGAATTGCTCGGCCACTCGGACATCAAGACCACCCAGATCTATACCCACCTGGACTTCCAGCACCTGGCGGCGGTCTACGACAGCGCCCATCCACGGGCCAAACGCATGAAAGGCGACGATTCATGAGCATCCAGTTGATCACCTTCGATCTCGACGACACCCTGTGGGACACCGCCCCGGTGATCGTCAGCGCCGAAGCGGTTTTGCGCGAATGGCTGAGCGAACATGCGCCGAATCTGGGCGCGGTGCCGGTGGAGCATCTGTGGTCGATCCGCGAACGGGTGCTGGCCAACGAGCCGGGACTCAAGCACCGCATCAGCGCGCTGCGCCGGCGAGTGCTGTTCCATGCGCTGGAGGAAGCCGGATACGCCCACAGCGAAGCGTCGGATCTGGCAGACAAGAGTTTTGAAGTGTTTCTGCATGCGCGGCATCAGATCGAGGTGTTCCCGGAGGTCGAGCCGATCCTGGAAACCCTCGCCAAACACTACGCTCTCGGGGTGGTCACCAACGGCAACGCCGATGTCCGTCGTCTCGGACTGGCGGACTACTTCAAGTTTGCGCTGTGCGCCGAAGACATCGGCATCGCCAAGCCGGATGCGCGCCTGTTCCATGAAGCGTTGCAGCGCGGTGGCGTGAGCGCCGAAGCCGCCGTGCATATCGGCGATCACCCGGGGGACGACATCGCCGGGGCGCAGCAGGCCGGTCTGCGAGCGATCTGGTTCAACCCCGCCGGCAAGGTCTGGGAAGCGGAGCGCCTGCCGGATGCCGAGATTCGCAGCCTGAACGATCTGCCCGCGGTGCTCGCCCGCTGGAACAGCCGCGGCTGATTTTCTTTCGCCCATGAAAAAGCCCGCAGCGACGGCGGGCTTTTTCAGCAAGCAAGCGCCACGCCTCAGATAGGGCGGCTGCCGTACTTGTTGTCCGGCTTCTTGGGCGGATCGGCGACCACGTTGGCCTCCACTTCCTGCACCTTGCCGCCGCGCGCAAGGAACTCTTCCATGGCCTTGGCCAGGGCATCGCGCTCCTTGTTCTTGGCTTCGATGCTCGGCAACTCGTCGACCGACACCGCCGCCTTGGCCTTGCCTTTGGCAGCCGGGACCGGCGTATCGTCACCGCCATCGTCTTCAGCAGCGTCTTCCGCTGCTGCTTCCAGACCGTCTTCGGCCTCGTCTTCGTCGCCTACTTCGAGGTCGTCGTTTTCCAGATCATCGTCGCTCATGTTCTACCTCATGACTTGCGAAAAGCAGATTAGTTATAGACCAGCTTTGGCGACTGTCGAAAGTCGCCGGAAAAAAATCAGTAACCATTGGTGACCAACGGTTTATGCCCCTTCACCGTGCAAGGTGGCGAGGACTTTACGGGCACCGCCATGATCACGGTGCTCGCCCAGGTAAACGCCTTGCCAAGTGCCCAGTGCCAGTCGACCCGCCGTTACCGGCAAACTGATCTGACAGCCCAGCACGCTGGCCTTGAAGTGCGCCGGGAGGTCGTCCAGGCCTTCGTCGTTATGCTCATAGCCGTCTGTTCCTTGTGGGATCAGACGATTGAAAAATCGTTCGAAGTCGCGACGTACCGCCGGATCGGCGTTCTCGTTGATGGTCAACGACGCCGAGGTATGCTGCAGCCACAAATGCAACAGACCGACCCGGCATGCCTTGAGTTCGGGCAGACCGGCGAGCAACTCGTCCGTCACCAGATGAAAGCCCCGGGGCCGTGCCCGCAGGGTTATCAGAGTCTGTTGCCACATACAGTTCTCCGCACGTTCGGGGCGCATTCTAGCGCGCTCTGGAAAAAAACAAAGGCCCTAATATTCCTTCAATGATGTAAGCCTTTGGCCGCAGAAAAACACTCGTCGTAAACACGACCAAAGCAGTACGAAAAATCCTTTCAGCTGTATCAGGGAAGACAAATTCCAGATAAAAAAATGCCCGGCAAGCCGGGCAAGTTTTTTGCGGCGCGTGCTTACAGGTTGTAGCCGCGCTCGTTGTGTTGTGCCAGATCCAGGCCGACCGATTCTTCTTCCTCGGTTACGCGCAGACCCATCACGGCATCCAGCACCTTGAGGATGATGAAGGTGACGATCGCGGTGTAGATCACGGTGAAGCCGACGCCTTTGCACTGAATCCAGACTTGTGCGGCGATGTCGGTAACGGTGCCGAAGCCACCCAGCGACGGTGCAGCGAACACACCGGTCAGGATCGCGCCGAGGATACCGCCAATACCGTGCACGCCGAAGGCGTCCAGGGAGTCGTCATAACCGAGTTTGCGTTTCAGGGTGGTGGCGCAGAAGAAGCACACCACGCCTGCTGCCAGACCGATCACCAGTGCGCCCATCGGGCCCACGGTGCCAGCGGCCGGAGTGATCGCGACCAGACCTGCAACGACGCCGGATGCGATACCCAGTGCGCTTGGTTTGCCGTGAGTGATCCACTCGGCGAACATCCAGCCCAATGCAGCAGCGGCGGTCGCGATCTGGGTCACCAGCATCGCCATGCCGGCAGTGCCGTTGGCGGCCGCAGCGGAGCCGGCGTTGAAGCCGAACCAGCCGACCCACAGCATCGCCGCGCCCATCAGGGTGTAACCCAGATTGTGTGGCGCCATCGGGGTGGTCGGGAAACCTTTGCGTTTACCCAGTACCAGGCAGGCAATCAGACCGGCCACACCGGCGTTGATGTGCACCACGGTGCCGCCGGCGAAGTCGAGCACGCCCCAGTCCCACATCAGGCCGCCGTTGCCGGACCAGACCATGTGCGCGATCGGTGCGTAGACCAGGGTGAACCAGATGCCCATGAAGATCAGCATCGCGGAGAACTTCATCCGCTCGGCGAACGCACCGACGATCAGCGCCGGAGTGATGATCGCGAAGGTCATCTGGAAGGTGATGAAGACCGCCTCGGGGAACAGCGCCGCCGGGCCGGTCAGGCTCGCTGGGGTGACGCCGGCCAGGAACGCCTTGCCGAAACCGCCCACGAACGAATTGAAGTTGACGACGCCCTGCTCCATGCCGGTGGTGTCGAACGCGATGCTGTAGCCATAAATGACCCACAGGACGCTGATCAGACCGGTAATGGCGAAGCACTGCATCATCACGGAAAGAATGTTTTTCGACCGGACCATGCCGCCGTAGAACAGCGCGAGGCCGGGAATGGTCATGAACAGCACGAGGGCTGTGGAAGTAAGCATCCAGGCAGTGTCGCCGGAATTCAGGACTGGGGCTGCCACTTCGTCTGCCGCCATGGCCAGGCCGGGCATTACGATAGACAACAGGGCTCCTAGCCCTGCGAATTTACGCAGAGTCATATTGTTTTCTCCTGGGGCGTTGGGTTTGTGGCGGCGTTTAGATCGCGTCGGTATCGGTTTCGCCGGTACGGATGCGGATCGCCTGTTCCAGATTGACCACGAAGATCTTGCCGTCACCGATCTTGCCGGTGTTGGCAGCCTTGGTTATCGCCTCGATAACCCGATCCAGATCCTTGTCGTCGATGGCAACGTCGATTTTCACCTTGGGCAGAAAATCGACCACATACTCCGCGCCGCGATACAGCTCGGTGTGACCCTTCTGCCGACCGAAGCCTTTGACTTCAGTAACGGTAATGCCCTGCACGCCGATTTCGGACAGCGACTCGCGCACGTCGTCCAACTTGAACGGCTTGATGATGGCAGTGACTAGCTTCATGAAACTCTCTCCCGAATTGGTGGACTTGCCCCAGGAAAACAAACCCGACTCAAGTCTAAGCGCAGTGCCTGGCTTTGTAACGCTTCGTTGTCGACGCCAGCTAACCGCTCCAGACGAAACTCCCCGCTCCGTCTGCCGCACTGCATTCGTCACAGCGACTGCATCAGTGCATGGGTCGAGGGTGACTAAGCAGAAAGCTTGCCATCTCGCCAAAAACCACTGATTTCAATCCCTTGGCCGCTGCCACAGATGCCATCACCCAAATGGCACTCCGGATACGCACAACAACGGTGCGTGGCCGTGCATCCCGTTGCGCGAAAAGCGTGCATCCGTGCCTGCGCCAATGACTATAGACACTGCGTGATACACTGCCGGCCATTGTTTCCAGGACATATCCCATGCTCGCGCCCAAAGACTTCCTCGACGCCCTGAGCGGCACCGCCTCCCGCCTGTTCAGCGGCGACACGCCGTTGCCAAAAGCCGAAATCGAAAGCCAGTTCAAGATGCTGCTGCAAAGTGCCTTCAGCAAACTGGACCTGGTGAGCCGCGAAGAGTTTGACAGTCAGATGGTGGTGCTGGCGCGTACTCGCGCCCGGCTCGAGAGCCTTGAGGCGAAGGTGGCTGAGCTGGAAGCGAAGCTGACGCCGCCGGCTGAGTGAGTCCTCATCCCAGCCCGCAACTGGTTGGCGGAATTTCGTTGATGCTTGTGCCAGCGATCAAACCTGCATAACCTGAGCAAACGTGAGTGTGTCCACTAAGGACGCGCAGGCCTTGGCCTCACCGAAGCCTGCAACTGAAAACCGTCTCCTCAAGGCGGTTTTTTTTCGCCTCGAGATATGTGCGGCTGTCGACCGCAACATCCAGTGAAGGTTTGCCCAGGCAACCGTCCCTCCAACACTCCCCTCCCCGACTACCCTTCAAAAACCCGCAGGAAGCGGCCCCTCGATTCAACTCAAGGAACGACCATGTCCCTCGCCATCGTCCATAGCCGCGCCCAGATTGGCGTGGATGCCCCCGCCGTCACCGTCGAAGTCCACCTGGCCAACGGCCTGCCCTCGCTGACCATGGTCGGCCTGCCTGAAGCGGCGGTGAAAGAGAGCAAGGATCGGGTGCGCAGTGCGATCATCAATTCCGGGCTGCAGTTTCCGGCGCGGCGGATCACTCTGAATCTGGCACCGGCGGATCTGCCCAAGGATGGCGGGCGGTTCGATCTGGCGATTGCGCTGGGGATTCTGTCGGCGAGCGTGCAGGTGCCGACCTTGACGCTGGATGACGTGGAGTGCCTTGGCGAACTGGCGTTGTCCGGCGCCGTGCGGGCGGTGCGCGGGGTGTTGCCGGCGGCACTGGCAGCGCGCAAGGCCGGGCGGACGCTGGTGGTGCCGCGGGCGAATGCCGAAGAGGCGTGTCTGGCGTCGGGACTGAGGGTGATTGCGGTGGATCATCTGCTGGAGGCTGTGGCGCATTTCAACGGGCATACGCCAGTCGAGCCTTATGTCTCGGACGGGCTGATCCATGCTGCCAAACCTTATCCCGACCTGAATGAAGTACAGGGCCAACTGGCGGCCAAACGGGCGCTGCTGATTGCCGCTGCCGGCGCCCACAACCTGCTGTTCAGCGGGCCACCGGGGACGGGCAAGACATTGCTGGCCAGTCGTTTGCCAGGGCTGCTGCCACCGCTGACCGAGAGTGAAGCGCTGGAAGTGGCGGCGATTCAATCCGTCGCCAGTGGCGCGCCGCTGACTCACTGGCCGCAACGCCCGTTCCGCCAACCGCATCACTCGGCTTCCGGGCCGGCATTGGTCGGTGGCAGTTCAAAACCTCAGCCCGGCGAAATCACCCTCGCCCATCACGGCGTGCTGTTTCTCGATGAGCTGCCCGAGTTTGATCGCAAGGTGCTGGAGGTGCTGCGCGAACCGCTGGAATCCGGCTGCATCGTGATCGCAAGGGCCAAGGAACGGGTGCGGTTTCCCGCGAGATTCCAATTGGTGGCGGCGATGAATCCCTGCCCCTGTGGATATCTCGGCGAACCGAGCGGCAAATGCTCATGCACACCGGACATGGTGCAGCGCTATCGCAACAAACTGTCGGGGCCGTTGCTGGACCGGATCGATTTGCACCTGACGGTGGCGCGGGAGGCGACAGCGTTGAACCCGGCGGTGAAACCGGGAGAGGACAGCGCCAGCGCGGCCACGCTGGTTGCCGAAGCCCGTGAGCGTCAGCAAAAACGCCAGGGCTGTGCCAATGCATTTCTCGATTTGCCGGGGCTGAAGAAGCACTGCAAGTTATCCACAGCCGATGAAACCTGGCTGGAGACGGCGTGCGAAAGACTGACCTTGTCGCTGCGCTCGGCGCATCGGTTGCTCAAGGTCGCGCGGACGCTGGCGGATCTGGAGAAGCGCGCGGATATCAGTCGCGAGCATCTGGCCGAAGCGTTGCAGTATCGGCCGGCGACTCAGTAAGTGCTGAGTTTGGGGTGGCCCCAATCGCGAGCAGGCTCGCTCCCACAAGTCCAACATAGATCCTGTGTGCGAGCCTGCTCGCGATCGCTATTTCAGAGACGCCTCAACGGAAGCGGTCGACCTCTTGGCGCAGGTCGGCTGCCAGGCCTTCCAGTTCCTTGGCGGTGATGGCCAGGTTAGACACCACTTCGCGCTGCTCGCTGTTGGCCATCGCGATGCTCTGCAAGTTGCTGCTGAGCAAAGTCGCGGTGCTGCTCTGCTCCTGAGTCGCGGTGGTGATCGCGGCAAACTGCTCACCCGCCGAGCGACTTTGCTCGTCAATGCGCGCCAGCGCCGAAGCGACGTTGGCGTTGCGCGACAGCCCTTCCTGCATCAGCAGATTGCCCTGCTCCATGTTGCTGATGGCGTTGCCGGTTTCCTGCTGAATGCTGTGAATCATGCTGGAAATTTCATCCGTCGCCTGACGGGTACGCGAAGCCAGGCTGCGCACCTCGTCGGCCACCACGGCAAAGCCGCGACCCTGCTCGCCGGCACGGGCCGCTTCGATGGCGGCGTTGAGTGCCAGCAGGTTGGTCTGTTCGGCAATCGAGGTGATCACGCTGACGATGCCGCCGATTTCCTGGGAACGCTGACCGAGCGTGTTGATCACGGTCGCGGTGGTGTTCAGTGCGCCGGCAATCTGCTCCAGCGAGGAAGACGCTTCCTCCATCGACGTGCGACCGATCTGCGTCTGCTGCGCGTTTTCCTGGGCAAGGCGCTGGGTGTTGCCCATGTTGTCGGCAATGTTCAGCGAAGTGGCGGAGAATTCTTCAACGGCACCGGCCATGCTGGTGATTTCGCCAGACTGTTGCTCCATGCCTTCATAGGCGCCGCCGGACAGACCGGACAGAGCCTGAGCCCGACGGTTGACCTCTTCGGAGGCGCGACGAATGTGCTCGACCATGGTCGACAGGGCCTGGCTCATCTGGTTGAAAGCGCGCGCCAGTTGACCGATTTCGTCATTGCTCGACACGCTCAGACGTACGCTCAGATCACCGGCACCCAAGGCTTCGGCCTGACGTACCAGATCGCCCAAAGGCGCCAGTTTGCTGCGCAGCAACCAGACCACCGAGCCCACCGCCAGCAGCATCGCCAGCAGACTGCCGATGGCCAGCTGGGTGCCGACGCTCCAGGTCACCGCGCGGATCTCGGCCTTCGGCATGCTCGCCACCACCGACCATGGCCCACCCTCGAACGGCACGGCGATGCTGTAGAAATCTTCGGACTTGTCGCTCCAGAACCGGCCTTTACCCGGCGCTTTCGCCAGATCGTTGATTACCGGAATCGCTTGATCCAGCGCCTGCACGCCCGCCGGGGCCACCAGCCATTGGTTTTTCTCGTCCAGCAATGCCAGCGAACCGGTCTGGCCGATGCGGAAGCGCTTGAGATTGGCGAACTGGGCGTTCTGCGCGTCGGTGTAATCGAAGCCGACAAACAACACGGCAATCACCTTGCCGCTGCTGTCACGCACCGGGGTGTACTGAGTCATGTAGGAACGATCGAACAGCAAGGCACGGCCAACGTACCCCTGCCCTGCCATCAACTTCGCATAGGCCGGGTGGGCGTGGTCGAGCACGGTGCCGATGGCGCGGGTGCCGTCCTGTTTGCTCAGGGAGGTGCTGACGCGAATGAAGTCTTCGCCGCTGCGCACGAACAGCGTGGCGACACCCGCCGTCATCTGCTTGAACTCGTCGACTTCCTTGAAGTTGTTGTTCAACACTTCGCTGCCCAGGTGCAGGCCCGGCGTCTGGGTGCCGGCCACGGTCACCGGCTCGCTCGGATGAATGCTCAGGCCGGCGCTGAAGCGCTTCTCGAACAACCCGCTCAGGCGCTGGGTGCTTTCGCGCAGCGTGCCGTGGAAGGTGCTCAATTGGTCGGCGAGCAGACGCGCCTCACTGGCGAGGTGCTCCTCACGTGTGGCGAGGTTGGCGGTATCCAGCGAACGCAAAGCAAAGACTGTACTGCCGCTGATGACAATCGCCAGTATCACGGCGAGCGCGAGGCCCAGCTGCGAGGCGATCCGAGCGCGAGGTTGAGACATGGACAGCTCCTGGCCGAACTTCCGATCCTCCTTGATCGCAGCTCGGATAATTTTCTAATGGGGGTGAATCGTGGTAACCGGCACGACGGTTCCACATGCACGTATTCGGCGGTAAAACCGAATACTTGAGCGAACAGCAGGGTTATGGCGAAAGGCCGGCATTGTGCAGGCTCGAACGATTCAGCTCAAGCGCGTGACCGCCGGCAGCGTCATGGCGCGGACTTCGCCTTGCAGGAAGTCGCTGAGGCGGCGCAAACGTTCACCTCCGGGGCGGGTCTTTGGCCATACCAGGTAATAATTCAGTCCGCTGGCGACCGCCGTCGGCCAGGGCAGGCTCAAGCGCCCTTGCGCGACATCCTCGGCCACCATCAGCAGATCGCCCATGGACACCCCATAGCCCCTGGCTGCCGCGATCATGCCCAGCTCCAGGGTGTCGAACACCTGCCCGCCCTTGAGCGACACCTGTTCCGACAGTCCCATGTGTTCCAGCCAACTGCGCCAGTCCCGGCGATCCGGCGTCGGGTGCAGCAGCTCGGCGCTGGCCAGCCGCGCCACGTCCCACGGCTGATCGTTGAGCAGATTTGGCGCGCCAACCGGAATCAGCTCCTCCGGAAACAGCAGGCTGGCTTCCCAGTCCGGCGGGAAATGCCCGTCACTGAGCAACACCGCGCAATCGAATGGCTCGTTGTTGAAGTCCACGGAGTCCACGTCCATCCACGCGCTGGTCAGTTGCACTTCGTTGCCTGGCTGCAAATGCCTGAAACGACTGAGCCGCGCCAGCAACCAGCGCATGGTCAGGGTCGACGGGGCTTTCATGCGCAGGATGTCATCTTCGGCGCGCAAGGTATTGCAGGCCCGTTCCAACGCAGCAAAGCCATCACGGATGCCCGGCAGCAGCAGACGTGCCGACTCGGTCAGTTGCAGGTTGCGCCCGCTGCGGTGGAACAAGCGGCAGGCGAAATGCTCTTCGAGCGTGCGGATGTGCCGGCTCACTGCACTCTGAGTGATCGACAGCTCTTCGGCCGCCCGGGTGAACGAGCTGTGGCGGGCCGCCGCTTCGAATGCGCGCAGGGCATACAAGGGGGGAAGACGACGGGACATGCACAGCGCTCCTATGGCGGGATTGCGCCAACTTAGCAGAATCGCGGAAGGATGAGTTTTAATCATGCCATCCATCCTTTTTATCCCTTTGTGCAACCTGCGCCAAACCCTGAGAATCGACGGTCTCTTGCTCCCTCTTTTATAAGGATGTGAACGCCATGCAGCGTCCTGTGCGTACCGAACTCTGGGCCATCCTGCTTCTGGCGGGGCCGTTGATCGCCTCGCAGTTGGCGCACATGCTGATGGTGCTGACCGACACCCTGATGATGGCGCGCCTCAGTCCCGAAGCGCTGGCCGGTGGCGGTCTGGGCGCGGCGAGCTATTCGTTCGTGTCGATTTTCTGCATCGGCGTGATTGCGGCGGTTGGCACCCTGGTGGCGATTCGTCAGGGCGCCGGCGACATCATCGGCGCCGCCCGCCTGACCCAGGCCGGGCTGTGGCTTGCGTGGCTGATGGCGCTCGGTGCCGGGCTGTTGTTGTGGAACCTGAAACCGGTGCTGTTGCTGTTCGGCCAGACCGAGACCAACGTCAACGCCGCCGGGCAATTTCTGATCGCCCTGCCGTTCGCCCTGCCCGGCTACCTGAGCTTCATGGCCTTGCGCGGCTTCACCAGCGCCATCGGCCGGGCAACGCCGGTGATGGTCATCAGCCTCGCCGGTACGGTGGCCAACTTCCTGCTCAACTACGCGCTGATCACCGGCCTGTTCGGCCTGCCGAAACTGGGGCTGACCGGTATCGGTCTGGTCACGGCGATCGTTGCCAACTGCATGGCGCTGGCACTGGCCTGGCACATTCGCCGGCATCCGGCCTATGACGCCTACCCGCTTCGCGAAGGTCTGTCGCGGCCAAATCGGCAGTATTTGAAAGAACTCTGGCGCCTGGGCCTGCCTATCGGCGGCACCTACGCGGTGGAAGTCGGGCTGTTCGCCTTCGCGGCGCTGTGCATGGGCACCATGGGCAGCACGCAACTGGCGGCGCACCAGATCGCCCTGCAAATTGTCTCGGTGGCATTCATGGTTCCGGCGGGGATGTCGTATGCGATCACCATGCGCGTCGGCCAGCATTACGGCGCCGGGCAATTGAACGATGCGCGGATGTCGGGACGGGTCGGCATCGTCTTTGGTGCGGTGGTAATGCTGGGGTTTGCGATGGTGTTCTGGTTGCTGCCGAATCAGTTGGTCGGTTTGTTCCTCGACCATAACGACCCGGCGTTTGCCGAGGTGATTCGTCTGGCCGTCAGCCTGCTGGCCGTGGCGGCGTGGTTCGAGCTGTTCGACGGCACGCAGACGATTGCCATGGGCTGCATCCGCGGGCTCAAGGATGCCAAGACCACATTCCTGGTCGGGCTCGTTTGCTACTGGCTGATCGGTGCGCCGGCGGCGTGGCTGATGGCGTTCCATCTGCACTGGGGGCCGACCGGCGTCTGGTGGGGTCTGGCGCTGGGGCTGGCCTGCGCGGCGGTGAGCCTGACGCTGGCGTTCGAATGGAAGATGAAGCGGATGATTCGGCTCGAGCCGCAATCTCAAGGTTTCAAGATCGCTCAGCCGGAATGAGTTTCCCTGTGGAAGCAAGCTCGCTCCCACAGGGATTTGAGGCTAAACCACGATACCCAGCGGCGGCTGGCTGGCGTCAACCACCAGATATTCAACCAGTTCCGCCAACGGCAACGGCTTGCTGATCAGGTAACCCTGCACCTGATCGCAGCCGAACCCGCGCAACAGATCCAGTTGCTCCCGGGTTTCCACCCCTTCGGCCACCACTTCCAGGTGCAGGTTGTGCGCGAGATTGATCATCGCGTGCACCAGTTTGCGGTTCTCTTCACGCTGCTCCATGCCGCCGACAAAGCTCTTGTCGATCTTCAGCAAGGTGATCGGCAGGCTGTTGAGGTGCACGAACGATGAGAACCCGGTGCCGAAATCATCCAGCGAAAATCGCACGCCGAGGCGACCGAGCGCGTCCATGGTCTGCTTGACCAGATCGCTGCGGCGCATCACGGCGGTTTCGGTGAGTTCGAATTCCAGCCACTGCGCCTCGACGCCGCGCTCGGCGATCAGACGGCTGAGCGTCGGCAGCAACTGGCTGTCCTGAAACTGGCGGAACGACAGGTTGATCGCCATGTGCAGCGCCGGCAGTCCGCGTTCGCGCAACGCCTGCATGTCGCGCAGGGCCCGGGATATCACCCAATAACCCAGCGGCACGATCAGGCCGCTCTGCTCCGCCAGCGGCACGAATTCACTCGGCGGCAGCAGGCCGCGTTCGCTATGGCGCCAGCGCACCAGCGCTTCGAGGCCGACGATCTGGCCGTCCTGCAGGTTCAGGCGCGGCTGGTAGTGCAGCTCCAGCTCGTCACGGCGCAACGCCCGGCGCAGCTCGCTTTCGAGGTCGGCCATGCTCCGCGCGTTGCGGTTGATCCGCTCGTTGAAGATGTGAAAGGTGCAGCCCTGAGTGCTCTTGGCCTGCTGCATGGCGATGTGCGCGTGCCACATCAGCGGATCCGCACCACCCTGGGCGCGGGCATGGGCGATGCCCAGGCTGGAGCCGATCAACAGGCTTTCCCCGTCGACCCAATAAGGTTCGGCCAGGGCTTCGGTAATGCGCTCGGCCATCCATTCGGCCCGTTGCGGGGCGCGGCGGGTATCGATCAGCAAGGCGAATTCATCGCTGCCGAGGCGCGCCAGTTGATCGCCGACTTCCAGCTGACTTTTCAGCCGTGCGACGACTTGCAGGATCAGGCGGTCGCCGGCCTGGTGGCCAAGGGCGTCGTTGGCGTGACGGAAGTTGTCGAGATCAAGGTGCCCGAGGGCCAGGCCGCGACCGTCGTTTTCGGCGAGGCGCGCCGTCAGCAGGGTCTGGAAGCCCTGGCGGTTGGCGATGCCGGTCAGCGGATCCTGTTCGGCCAGGCGTTGCAGGGTATTTTCCAGCACGCCGCGTTCGCGCACATGCCGCAGGCAACGCCGGAGCATGCCGGGATCGAGGGCATCGAACACCAGCCAGTCGCTGACGCCGTCGGGCGCGGTCGCCGGCTCGTGTTCCAACAGCAACACCGTCGGCAGGCTGCAACGGCCGGGCGCCGGCTGCAACGCGGGAACGGTCAACAACACCGCGTGGCGGTTGTCTTCGAACAGGCTGCTGACCGACTCCCAGCTCGGCGCGCTGATCAGCACCGCCGTACTTCCCAACGGCGCCAGACACTCGCGCAATAACGCTGTCCACGCTGGCTCTTCGGCCAGTAGCAGCAAACGCAAGGGTTCGACAGGCGTAGTCAAGCTGACTCCCTAGACTCTGCAATGATGTGGGCGGCGGGCATTATGCCGTTGCGGCAACCAATGACCAAACGACAACGGTTATCAAAACGTTATTTTGTGTCACGAATGAGAACATTAGCCGCAAAATCACCGCGCATCCTGCGTGAAAGTAACAAAACCGGCAAATTTGAATCGCGTGCTGCGTCACAAGTCGGAGAGAGCAGCACAAATCGCTGAGCCTGTTAAAATGCCGGCCCATTTCGTCAACGACTCCCGAATTTTCGTATGTCCCGACTCAATCCCCGGCAGCAAGAAGCCGTGAACTACGTCGGCGGCCCTCTATTGGTGCTCGCCGGTGCTGGCTCCGGCAAGACCAGCGTGATCACGCGCAAGATTGCGCACCTGATCCAGAACTGCGGCATCCGCGCCCAGTACATCGTCGCCATGACCTTCACCAACAAGGCCGCGCGCGAGATGAAAGAACGTGTCGGCACCCTGCTGCGTCCAGGTGAAGGACGCGGGCTGACGGTCTGCACCTTCCACAACCTGGGCCTGAACATCATCCGCAAGGAACATGAACGGCTGGGCTACAAACCCGG
The DNA here is from genome assembly GCF_059424205.1 of Pseudomonas sp. GW456-12-1-14-TSB6. NCBI lineage: Bacteria > Pseudomonadati > Pseudomonadota > Gammaproteobacteria > Pseudomonadales > Pseudomonadaceae > Pseudomonas > Pseudomonas sp. GW456-12-1-14-TSB6. The sequence continues at coordinate 116,427 of NZ_JBWKZE010000007.1, read as the reverse complement.
TTTCTCGATCTTCGATGAAACCGACGTCAAGTCGCTGATGACCGACATCATGCAGAAGGAATATGCAGGCGACGACGGCGTCGACGAGATCAAGAACATGATCGGCGCCTGGAAAAACGACCTGATCCTGCCGGCCCAGGCCCTGGAAAACGCCCGCAACCCCAAGGAACAGACCGCCGCCATCGTCTACACCCACTATCAGCGCACGCTCAAGGCGTTCAACGCGGTGGACTTCGACGACTTGATCCTGCTGCCGGTGAAACTCTTCGAAGAGCACGCCGACATCCTCGAAAAGTGGCAGAACAAGGTGCGTTACCTGCTGGTCGACGAATACCAGGACACCAACGCCAGCCAGTATCTGCTGGTGAAAATGCTCATCGGCAAGCGTAACCAGTTCACCGTGGTGGGCGACGACGACCAGTCGATCTACGCCTGGCGCGGCGCGCGGCCGGAAAACCTGATGTTGCTCAAGGACGACTATCCGTCCCTGAAAGTGGTGATGCTGGAGCAGAACTACCGCTCCACCAGCCGCATCCTGCGCTGCGCCAACGTGCTGATCTCGAACAACCCGCACGAATTCGAGAAGCAGCTGTGGAGTGAGATGGGCCACGGCGACGAGATCCGCGTGATCCGCTGCCGCAACGAGGACGCCGAAGCCGAGCGCGTGGCCATGGAAATCCTCAGCCTGCACTTGCGCACCGACCGCCCGTACAGCGACTTCGCGATCCTCTATCGCGGCAACTACCAGGCCAAGCTGATCGAGTTGAAACTGCAGCACCATCAGGTGCCGTACCGTCTGAGCGGCGGCAACAGTTTCTTCGGTCGTCAGGAAGTGAAAGACCTGATGGCCTACTTCCGCCTGATCGTGAACCCGGACGACGACAACGCCTTCCTGCGGGTGATCAACGTGCCGCGCCGCGAGATCGGCTCGACGACCCTGGAAAAACTCGGCAACTACGCCACCGAACGCAAGATCTCGATGTACGCCGCCACCGACGAACTCGGTCTGGGCGAACATCTGGACAGCCGCTTCACCGATCGCCTGTCGCGCTTCAAGCGTTTCATGGACAAGGTGCGCGAGCAGTGCGCCGGCGAAGACCCGATCTCCGCCCTGCGCAGCATGGTCATGGACATCGACTACGAGAACTGGCTGCGCACCAACAGTTCCAGCGACAAGGCCGCGGACTACCGGATGAGCAACGTCTGGTTCCTGATCGAAGCCTTGAAGAACACCCTGGAAAAAGACGAAGACGGCGAAATGACCGTCGAGGACGCCATCGGCAAACTGGTCCTGCGTGACATGCTGGAACGTCAGCAGGAAGAGGAAGACGGCGCCGAAGGCGTGCAGATGATGACCCTGCATGCGTCCAAGGGCCTGGAATTCCCCTACGTGTTCATCATGGGCATGGAAGAGGAAATCCTCCCGCACCGCTCCAGCATCGAAGCCGACACCATCGAAGAAGAACGCCGCCTGGCCTACGTGGGCATTACCCGCGCGCGCCAGACCCTCGCGTTTACCTTCGCCGCCAAGCGCAAACAGTACGGCGAGATCATCGACTGCGCGCCAAGCCGCTTCCTTGATGAGCTGCCGCCGGACGACCTGGCCTGGGAAGGCAACGACGACACACCGACCGAAGTCAAAGCCGTGCGGGGCAACAGCGCACTGGCTGATATACGCGCGATGTTAAAGCGCTAGAATTGACCACTTTTTACTAGACCTTCGGCGCACAAAGCGCCAAATGAGGACAGCTTCATGGAAGCATTGCACCAGAAAATCCGCGAACAAGGCATTGTGCTTTCCGACCAGGTCCTGAAGGTCGACGCCTTCCTGAACCACCAGATCGACCCGGCCCTGATGAAGCTGATCGGCGACGAATTCGCCACGCTGTTCAAGGATTCGGGCATCACCAAGATTGTCACCATCGAAGCCTCGGGCATCGCGCCGGCGATCATGACCGGCCTGAACCTCGGCGTGCCGGTGATCTTCGCCCGCAAGCAACAGTCCCTGACCCTGACTGAAAACCTGCTGTCGGCGACCGTTTACTCGTTCACCAAGAAAACCGAAAGCACAGTGGCCATCTCCCCGCGCCACCTGACCAGCAGCGACCGTGTGCTGATCATCGACGACTTCCTGGCCAACGGTAAGGCGTCCCAGGCGCTGATCTCGATCATCAAGCAGGCCGGCGCCACCGTCGCTGGCTTGGGCATCGTGATCGAGAAGTCGTTCCAGGGCGGCCGTGCGGAGCTGGATTCGCAGGGTTACCGCGTCGAGTCGCTGGCTCGCGTGAAATCGCTGAAGGATGGCGTGGTTACCTTCATCGAGTAAGCAACACTGCATTACCTCTGTGGGAGCCAGCCTGCTGGCGATGGCGTCGTGTCAGTCAACATCTTCAGGACTGGCGGATAGCAATCGCCAGCAGGCTGGCTCCCACAGTTGCTTCGGGTGTTGGAGTTATTGCGCGGTAGCTTTGAGGCCAGTAAGGAGCAACCGCTGAAACAGGTCTTCCTTCAGACCTTCCGGATCAGTGAGCTGCATGCGCGCCAGATGCTCCGGATACAGCGAAGCCTCAGGCGCATCCAGCGCGGCCTTGCCCAACTCCAGAATCTCGGTCAGCTTGAACTTGCTCTTGAGCCAGTTCAGCGCCCGCAACAGATCCTTTTCGACCTCCGTGAAATCGCAGCCCAGCGGATACTCCGGAAACAGGTTCGGATGCCGCGCGGCAATCGCCTGCAAGCGTTGCGGGGTGTTGTCTGTAAAGCGCGGGTCGAGACGGAAATCCTTCGGCAGCTTGCCGACCTTCTGCGCCTGCTCGATCAGGCCCTGCTGGAAGCGCGAGTCGCTGATGTTCAACAGCGCTTCGATCACCACCGCATCCGACTTGCCGCGCAGATCGGCGATACCGTACTCGGTGACCACGATGTCGCGCAGGTGCCGCGGAATCGTGCAGTGGCCGTACTCCCAGACAATGTTCGAACTGACATCGCCGCCGGATTCGCGCCAGCTGCGCAGCAGCAGGATCGAGCGCGCATCGTGCAGCGCATGGCCCTGGGCAACGAAGTTGTACTGGCCGCCGACGCCGCTGAGCACCCGCCCGTCTTCCAGTTGATCCGCCACCCCGGCGCCCAGCAGGGTAATGGTGAATACGGTGTTGATGAATCGCGCATCCAGACGCTGCAGGCGCTTGAGCTCTTCCTGACCGTACAGCTCGTTGATGTAGCTGATGCGAGTCATGTTGAATTCAAGGCGTTTGCTCAGCGGTAACTCACGCAAGCGCTCATAGAAACTGCGCGGCCCGAGGAAGAAACCGCCGTGGATCGAGATGCCATCGGTTTGCGCCGCCTCGTCGAGGGTCCCGGCGTTGGCCTGCTGCTGGGTCTGCACATCCGGGTAGACCTTGCGCCGGATGATCCCGGCTTCGGCCAGCACCAGCAGGCCGTTGACGAACATTTCGCTGCAACCGTACAAGCCTTTGGCGAAGGGTTCGATGCCGCCCTCGCGTTCGATCAACTGCGCCCATTGGCTGAGGTTCACATCGGCCAGCAAGTCCTGGTATCCGGCGTTGTCGGCCTGACGCGCCAGCAACGCGGCGGTCAGCGCATCGCCCATCGAGCCGATACCGATCTGCAAAGTACCGCCATCGCGCACCAAGGTGCTGGCGTGCAAACCGATGAAATGATCCTGAAAGCCGACAGGCATGTTCGGCGTGGAAAACAGCGTGCTGCTGTCCTTCTCGTCGATCAGCAGGTCGAAGGTATCGATGTCGACTTCGGCGTCGCCCGGCATGTACGGCAGCTCGGTGTGCACCTGGCCGACCAGCAGAATGGTCTCCCCCGCCGCCCGGCGTTTGGCGATCATCGGGAACAGGTCGAGGGTGATGTCCGGGTTGCAACTCAGGCTCAGGCGATCCGGGTGTTCGCTGCTGCTGGCGAGCAATTGCGCCACCAGATTCAGCCCGGCGGCGTTGATGTCGCGGGCGGCGTGGCTGTAGTTGCTGCTGACGTAATCCTGCTGGGCCGGCGCGCTGTTGAGCAGGCTGCCCGGCTGCATGAAGAACTGCTCGATGCGGATGTTGGCCGGCAGGCTATCGCGGTGCAGATCGGCGAGGAATTCCAGTTCTGGGTAATCACCGAACACCCGCTCGACGAAGGGCTCGATGAAGCGCTTCTGCAAACCATCGCCCAAGGCCGGACGTCCGAGGCACAAGGCGGTGTAGATCGTCAGCTGCCGTTCGGGCAACCCGGCCACCCGCCGGTACAGCGCGTTGACGAAGGGATTGGGTTTGCCCAGCCCCAGCGGCAGACCCATGTGGATGTGCACCGGCAACCTCGCCAGCACGTCGTCCACTGCCTGTTCGATCGAACACAACTGCACCATCTGAAGCCTCCTGCCCGTTCCGTGAATAGGGGTAGACCGAGCTTGCCGGGGATTTACTTCAGAGGGAAGGCAATTAGTGCGAAAAAAATAGAAGAGTGCGATGTTTGGTGCAAGCACATCCAAAAAACATTCAACAATAACAATGCATTAACGATACCGAGAGAATCATCACACAAGCCTGTAGCCTCTTTCCCACATTGATTCCAATTTAATCGCGCAGAACTTCAGGACACTTCTGAATTGAAGTTATCTGAGTTCCAGCTAGCATTAAAAACGTAACACTTCGTTAGCAATCAATGCCTTTAGACCAACATAAATTTATCCGAACAATTTATGGAGATCGACTTTTTAGCAATCCGTAGTGCGTGGACACGCATTCTAAATTCAAGCGAACCGATATCAACGTTGGCAATTCAAGCATTCAGCAACTTGAGTGCAGCCAGCAGCGGTTCGCCCATGCGCTAGTTGCTGCTCACAATGTTGGCAAGGATGCTGCTACGCGACTTACATGTAGTCATGAGCCAGGGGCGGTCAATACGTGCCGCCCTTTCACTTGCTTCAGGATTTTTATATTGAAAACGCCGATTGAATTTTTAACTGAGCCCTTGAACCGCCACCGAAGCCTGACCACAGACTGCCCGGTATGGCCATACCTGCCTTACTATATTTACCATATCGAAAATAAACTTCCAAAAGCATCCGGAAGCGCCCTGGAAACTCAGCCAGGTTCACTACTCGGTTTCATTGGTTTGATTGACCGTAACTACGAGCTTCCATTTCGTCCGCACCAAATGGAATTTATCAAACCATGAAAAGCAATCTAATACTTTGCTGCTTCGGCCTGGGCGTCTCAGCTCTAACAAGCGCATCGCCTTACTTAATCGGAAATTCAATTAATTTATATCTATCCCACGATCGCTTATATTTATATGTGCTCGCTGGTGCTTCGCTTTTCATCATCGCGACGCCACCCTTGAAACTAGCAGCCAACATATATCTACAAAAGACTTCTGCCAAGACAAGGTACATTCTGAAAAAAACAATTTTAACTCGCCTGGGAAGCAAAGCATCCATACATACAAGAAACCCAGGTGAGCAGATCGAACTCATCGACGGAGATGTTGACGGCTCTTTGTATCTATACCATTCGGTTTTCTTTGACACCTCACTCAACTTCAGCATCATAATCTTCGCATTGATTATAACGACTCACTATCATCCACTTTTGGCGCTCGCCCCACTTAGCGGCCTGATATATGCCTCAGCTGCATATTTTATAACCCGGAGAAACAGCGCCACCCTTTTTGAAGAATATGTAAAAGAAAACACCGTTACAATAGGGGCAATCTGTGCGCATTTATACAATGCCGAACCATACAACGACAGAGTCAAGCTGAGCATCAAACACATTGAACGCCTCGCTTTTCGTTCAAGCCTGAAAGCATCATCCTTCGAATCCATTTCGGGAACATGCTATTTGGTAGCGATAGTTTTTTTATTCTTGATATCTGCTCACTTATTAAGCGAAAGCACTTTGACAACAGGCGCTATCTTTGCCTCAGCCATCTACCTCGAACGTGTGCTCAGCCCGACAACTTCGCTTCTATCCATATACTATTCAAGCAGAGAGGCCGCTTATCGCCGCCACCGGATTCTAAGCTACAAATTGCAGTATGAGGGGCATTAAATTATGTTTATGTGCTTGCAAAAAATTTAATATTATTTTTATTTTCAACAATGTGCCTGACTTTAGCAGCTGTATGCCAATTGCTAATACCATCGATCGTTGCCAAGGGACTTACAGCTCTCAGTAGTGGTGCTTTCAGCACTAATCTGTACCTAGTTCTCACCACTATTTTTTTAGCGAAGCTCGCAATGCAAACTCTGGGTAACTCAATGGCAGCGCTTATGGAAGCAAAATCTCGCTTTTTACTCATTAATTTCGTTGTGCATGATAAAAGGCCTTATCCGTTAAGCTTTCGCGTGACGATGATCAAAGAAGATGCCGAGAAAATTGCTTCAGTCCTTCATGACTCAACTCATCTGGCAGGATCTTGTATTTTGACTTTTGCCACAGCCTATATCTTACTTCGTGAAAACGCTTATTTTTTCATCCCTCTGATACTCATCACTGCGTTGACTTGCGTGCAGTTGATATATGCCAAACCCAAAATCCAGAGTCTGTATAAAGCCGAAATGGTCAATGAAGACCTGTATAAGGAATCACTCATCAGCACTTTCAGCTCCCCCACAATTGATGACCAAAATTCTCAAGCACTTATCACCAGCTGTAATGAACGTCTGAAGAATACAATACGAGCACACTACAAATATCAAAAAGCCAACGCCATTCAATGCTTCTGGCCGGAAATGGCGATCTCGGCCGGGACAGTATCGGTCGTTATTTTCAGCGCCACTGCTACGCCTGAATTATTCGGCGAGCGTCTTATTGCCTGCCTTGGTTACGTCGGAATTTTTACCATGGCTAGCACGAGCTCAATAAGACTTGGCATAACGATGATTGGAGTAAGAGTATCCGTCAGTAGAATATTCGGGGAGCACCAATATGAATGATTTATTCATCCAGCAGATACGGCTAAAGCCAGACAGAGTGGCGGCTCATTTTTTACGCGACCTTTTTCCGCTTCCATTCAGTAACAGAATTACCGTATTTATCGGAGAAAATGGTTCTGGAAAGTCCACCCTGCTTGAAGCACTTGCCATCAGTTTGGGATGCAATCCAGAAGGCGGTGGGAAGAACTTTAATTTCTCGACCGAGAACACTCACTCGAATATGCACGAAGCCCTGACGCTTTCAAAAGGCTACCGAAAGGAGAAGGACGTTTTTTTCTACAGAGCAGAAACCTTCTATAACTTGAACACTGCGATCCGCAAGCTTGACGCAGAGGCGAGCTTTGATCCCGAAATAAAGGCCTACTACGGCGGCGAGGATATGCATTGCATGTCGCACGGTGAAGCAATGGAGGCGCTGTTTCAAAACCGATTCAAAGCCCAGGGACTGTACGTTCTAGATGAACCGGAAGCGTCGTTATCCCCATTGAGGCAATTGGTGTTCATCAACCGAGTAATGGAGCTATCGCGCAAGGGTGCACAGTTCATCATTGCCACTCACTCACCGCTCATTATGTCGATCCCGGGATATGATCTGAGACAGATTTCGGAAGGGCGCTCCGAAGCAATAGCCCCAGCAGATACTGATGCTTACGCGGTGTACAAAGCCGTGCTGAATTCTTCCGGTACCTTTATCGCGAAAAGCACACAGTGATATTGCAGACAAAAAAACCGTCCGAAGACGGTTTTTTTTTGTCAGAAGCGCGGCTTATTTCAGGCCGGACATCTTCTGAATCGCGCCCTTGAGCTCTTCATCGGAGCAGTCGGCGCAGGTGCCTTTTGGCGGCATCGAGTTGATGCCGGTGATGGCCTTGGCCAGGATGCCGTCGAGACCGCCCTGGTGATCGGCGCGCTCTTTCCAGGCCGCGGTGTCACCGATTTTCGGTGCGCCCAACAGGCCGGAGCCGTGGCAAGCGTTGCAATGTTTGGCAATCACTTCGTCCGGCGTCTTGGCGCCGCCACCGCCGCCTGCCGAAGCAGCGACTTCCATCCCCTTGCACTCTTGCCCTTGAACACACACCTGGCCCACCGGCTCGAGGCGTTTGGCAATGTCGTCATTCGTCGCAGCTTGAGCGCTGACAGCCCAGAGGGCCAATACGGTTGCTGGTGCAGCCAGCATTTTCATAATTAGGTTCACGCGTTCACCCTCAATGGTGGCTATTCACGCCTGCGGCCACGGTTCGCAGGCGGGCGCAAGTATAGCGGTTAGCCCGCTTCACTGAAACAACCCCAAAGTCGAAGGGGTTATATCGCGCTGTGGAAAAACGTTTCGGGTGCCTTCGCCGTATGGCCTGGCGCCTCTTGGTTTAAAAATTCGCCGGCGTGGCTGCGCTGATTAGTCGCGCCGGTGCATCGAACGGATTACGGAAACGATGCGGCTTGGTACTTTCAAAGTAGTAGCTGTCGCCGGCTTCGAGGATAAAAGTTTCAAGGCCCACCACCAGCTCCAGGCGCCCTTCCACCAGAATCCCGGTTTCCTCGCCTTCGTGGGTGAGCATTTCTTCACCGGTGTCGGCGCCCGGCGGGTAGATTTCATTGAGGAACGCGATGGCCCGACTTGGGTGCGCGCGGCCGACCAGCTTCATGGTCACGGCGCCGTCGGAAATGTCGATCAGCTCGTTGGCCTTGTAGACGATCTGGGTCGGTTTTTCCTGCTGGATCTCTTCGGAAAAGAACTCGACCATGGACATGGGAATCCCGCCCAGAACCTTCCTCAGCGAACTGATCGAAGGACTGACGCTGTTCTTTTCGATCATCGAAATGGTGCTGTTGGTGACGCCCGCGCGCTTGGCGAGTTCACGCTGGGAAAGCCCTTTGAGCTTGCGGATCGATTGCAGTCGTTCACCGACGTCCAAGGCTGGAGCCTCCTGATGTTGTAGAAATATTGAGCGTTATCATGGCGACAGCGTTCAGTATTTACAACACTTGGGCCCCGCTAGCGCTTCAACCCTCGGAATAGAGCCTTGGCACCCGCCGCAGGTTGCAGAAGATCTGGTACGGAATGGTGTCCGCCCACTTCGCCACATCGCTGGCGAGGATGTTCTTGCCCCACAGCTCGACGGTCGAACCGAGGCCGGCCTGCGGCACGTCAGTCAGGTCGATGCACAGCATGTCCATCGACACCCGCCCAAGAATGCGGCTGCGCTGGCCGGCCACCAGCACCGGGGTGCCGGTCGGCGCCTGACGCGGATAACCGTCGGCATAACCCATGGCGACCACGCCAATGCGCATCGGTTTGTCGGTGATGAACTTCGCGCCGTAACCCACCGGTTCGCCGGCCGGAAGTTCACGCACGCTGATAACTTTCGATTCCAGCGTCATCACCGGCTGCAGGCGCTCGGCCACGGCGTTGGCTTCTTCGAACGGGGTGGCGCCGTAGAGCATGATGCCCGGACGCACCCAGTCGCTTTGAATCTGCGGCCAGCCCAGCACCGCCGGCGAGTTGCGCAGGCTGACTTCAGCCGCCAGGCCCTGACGCGCAGCTTCGAATACTGCAACCTGATCGGCGCTGCTCTGCTCGTGCAGCTCATCGGCCCGGGCGAAGTGGCTCATCAGCACGACTTTCGCCACGTTGCCGCTGGCCAGCAAACGCTGGTAAGCCGCCGGGTAATCCTTCGGATGCAGGCCCACGCGGTGCATACCCGAATCGAGCTTCAGCCACACGGTGATCGGTTTGCTCAACGCTGCCTGCTCGATCGCTTCGAGCTGCCACAGCGAATGCACCACGCACCAGAAATCGTGCTCGACGATCAGCGCCAGCTCATCGGCCTCGAAAAAACCTTCAAGCAGCAGCACTGGCGCGCGAATCCCGGCAGCACGCAGCTCCAGGGCTTCATCGATGCACGCCACCGCGAAGCCGTCCGCTTCAGCCTCCAGCGCCTGGGCGCAACGCACCGCGCCATGGCCGTAGGCATCGGCCTTGATCACCGCCAGTGCCTTGGCACCGGTGACTTCACGGGCGATACGGTAGTTGTGACGCAGGGCTTGAAGATCGATCAGGGCACGGGCAGGACGCATGGCAGCAGACTTCTTGGCGGTCATGGGAATAAAAACCGGCGCTGGCTGACGGCGTGAACCGCCAACAGCACCGGGAGAGGGATCTTTACAACGGGTTACGGCAGCGCGGCGACGATGGAGATCTCGACCAGGATGCTCGGCTTGGCCATCTTCGCTTCAACCGTGGCACGGGCCGGGGCGGCGCCTTTGGGCAGCCATTGATCCCACACCGAATTCATGCCGGCAAAGTGCGCCTCGATGTCGTTCAGGTAGATCGTCGCCGACAGCAGGTGCTGTTTGTCGGTGCCGGCCAGATCGAGCAGTCGCTCGATGTTGGCGAGGACGTCGCGGGTCTGCTGTTCGACACCGGCGTTGAAGTCATCGCCGACCTGCCCGGACAGATACACCGTACCGTTGTGGCTGACGATCTGACTCATGCGCTCATTGGTGAGCTGGCGCTGGATTGCCATGCTTTGCGGACTCCTGGGTGGTGTTGCCATAACGGGAAATATCGAGGCCTTCGGCGCTGATCTGTGGCTTTTTCTTCGCCATCAGGTCAGCCAGCAAGCGACCGGAGCCGCACGCCATGGTCCAGCCGAGGGTGCCGTGACCGGTGTTCAGGAACAGGTTCTTGAACGGGGTGGCGCCGACGATCGGCGTGCCATCCGGGGTGGTTGGACGCAGGCCGGTCCAGAAACTCGCTTCGGCCAGATTGCCGCCCTGAGGATAAAGGTCGTTGACGATCATCTCCAGGGTTTCGCGCCGACGCGGGTTCAGCGACAGGTCAAAACCGGCGATCTCCGCCATGCCGCCGACGCGGATGCGGTTGTCGAAACGGGTGATCGCGACCTTGTAGGTCTCGTCGAGAATGGTCGACGTCGGGGCCATGGTCGGGTTGGTGATCGGCACGGTCAGCGAGTAGCCCTTCAACGGATACACCGGGGCCTTGATGCCCAGCGGCTTGAGCAGTTGCGGCGAGTAGCTGCCGAGGGCGAGTACGTAGCGGTCGGCGGTTTCCAGCTTGCCGTCGACCCACACGCCGTTGATGCGGTCACCGGCGAAGTCGAGGCGCTGGATGTCCTGGCCGAAACGGAATTCCACGCCCAGTTGGGTGGCCATTTCGGCGAGGCGGGTGGTGAAGATCTGGCAGTCGCCAGTCTGGTCGTTCGGCAGGCGCAGGGCACCGGCGAGGATGTCGGTGACACCCGCCAGCGCCGGTTCGACGCGGGCAATGCCGGCGCGGTCGAGGACTTCGAACGGCACGCCGGATTCTTTCAGTACGGCGATGTCCTTGGCGGCGTTATCCAGTTGTGCCTGGGTGCGGAACAACTGGGTGGTGCCGAGGCTGCGGCCTTCATAGGCGATGCCGGTTTCGGCGCGCAGTTCGTCGAGGCAGTCGCGGCTGTACTCGGACAGACGCACCATGCGCTCCTTGTTCACCGCGTAACGGTTGGCGGTGCAGTTGCGCAGCATCTGCGCCATCCACAGGTACTGGTCGATGTCGGCGGTGGCCTTGATCGCCAGCGGCGCGTGGCGTTGCAGCAGCCACTTGATGGCTTTGAGGGGTACGCCCGGCGCAGCCCACGGCGAGGCGTAGCCTGGCGAGACCTGGCCGGCGTTGGCGAAACTGGTCTCCATGGCCGCGGCGGGCTGCCGGTCGACCACCACCACTTCAAACCCGGCACGGGCCAGATAGTAAGCACTGGCGGTACCGATGACGCCGCTACCCAAGACCATAACGCGCATTTTGTATCCCTCATCGCGGCGTGCCGCGTACGTCTGTTGTTAGAGCAATGATGCGCGCAGTGTAAAAAAGATTTGCCAGTGCTTTTCACTGTATAAGCGCCTATATTTGGCGACAATTCTCGGCAAAAACCCTTTTCACGGAGGCGCATCCCCTATGCGTACCAACACTCAGACCAAACGTGAGCTGGACAAGATCGACCGCAACATCTTGCGGATCCTGCAGGCGGACGGGCGGATTTCATTCACCGAACTGGGCGAAAAGGTCGGGCTCTCCACCACGCCGTGTACCGAGCGGGTACGGCGCCTGGAGCGCGAGGGGATCATCATGGGCTACAACGCCCGCCTGAATCCGCAGCACTTGAAGGGTAGTCTGCTGGTGTTCGTCGAGATCAGCCTCGACTACAAATCCGGCGATACTTTCGAAGAGTTCCGACGTGCGGTGCTGAAATTGCCCCACGTGCTGGAGTGCCACCTGGTATCAGGGGATTTCGACTATCTGGTGAAGGCGCGGATTTCCGAGATGGCCTCGTACCGCAAGCTGCTGGGCGACATCCTGCTCAAGCTGCCGCATGTGCGCGAATCCAAGAGCTACATCGTGATGGAAGAAGTGAAAGAGAGCCTGAGCCTGCCGATTCCGGACTGATCGCTCAGACCAGTACCTGCCCACTGGATCGTTCCCACGCTCCGCGTTCGGCTTTGGAAGGGACGCGGAGCGTCCCGGGCTGCGTTCCCACGCAGAGCGTGGGAACGATCAGAGTCAGACCAGCACTTGCCGGTTTTCAGCCATGTACTCGAACACCTGCTTCTCGACCCGTGGGTGAATCAGTTCCACCGGTCGCCGGCCGTTGGGGCACGGCAAGGTCTGGGTGGTGCCGAACAAACGGCAGATCAGCGGCCGCTCGTCATACACCGTGCAGCCATTCGGCCCCAAATGCACACAGTTGAGCTCTTCCATGGCCGCGTCTTGTTCGGCGCGGGTCTTGCGCGGCAGGCGGGACATTTCCTCAGGCGAGGTGGTCACGGGCCCGCAACAGTCATGACAGCCCGGCACGCATTCGAACGTGGGAATCTGCTGACGCAGGGTGCGGATTTTCTGACTGTTGCAGCTCATTGCAGAGGTAACCGGAGCGAAATAGGCGGCAATTGTGCCGCAAAAGCCATGATCCAGACACCACGGGGCGACCAATGTTGCCCGGCCTCGGGCCTGCGGCTTATGCTCCGTCAAATTTTCTCGACACCCGCTCAGGATGACGCCCATGAATGCCCGCGCCCAAGCCACCGCGAGCCAACCCCACGTTGCCTCTTATTACGCCGCCAGCAGCCTGCCGCAACCCGACCATCCGGTGCTGCAAGGTGAACTGATCGCCGACGTGTGCGTAGTCGGCGGCGGTTTCTCCGGGCTGAACACCGCGCTGGAACTGGCTGAACGGGGCTTGAGCGTGGTGTTGCTGGAAGCGCACCGGATCGGCTGGGGCGCCAGCGGCCGCAACGGCGGGCAGTTGATTCGCGGGGTCGGTCACGGCCTCGATCAGTTCGCCAACGTGATCGGCGCCGACGGCGTACGTCAGATGAAACTCATGGGCCTGGAAGCGGTGGAAATCGTCCGCCAGCGCGTCGAAAAATTTCAGATCCCCTGCGACCTGACCTGGGGTTACTGCGACCTTGCCAACAAACCCTCCGACCTGGAAGGTTTTGCCGAAGACGCCGAAGAGCTGCGCAGCCTCGGTTACCGCTACGAAACCCGTCTGCTGCAAGCGAACGAAATGCACACAGTGGTTGGCTCTAACCGCTACGTCGGCGGCTTGATCGATATGGGATCTGGTCATTTGCACCCGCTGAACCTGGCACTCGGCGAAGCCGCAGCAGCGCAGCAACTGGGGGTGAAGCTGTTCGAGCAATCGGCGGTCACTCGCATCGACTACGGCCCGGAAGTCCGGGTGCATACAGCGCAAGGTTCGGTGCGGGCGAAGACCCTGGTGCTGGGCTGCAACGCCTATCTCAACAATCTGAATCCGCAACTCAGCGGCAAGGTGCTGCCGGCCGGCAGCTACATCATCGCCACCGAACCGCTGAGCGAAGAACAGGCCCACGCCCTGCTGCCACAGAACATGGCGGTCTGCGACCAGCGGGTGGCGCTGGATTACTACCGGCTCTCGGCAGATCGTCGCCTGCTGTTCGGCGGCGCCTGCCATTATTCGGGGCGTGATCCAAAGGACATCGGCGCGTACATGCGGCCGAAGATGCTCGAAGTGTTTCCGCAGCTCGCCTCAGCGAAGATCGATTATCAGTGGGGCGGGATGATCGGTATCGGCGCCAACCGTCTGCCGCAGATTGGCCGGCTCGCGGAGCAGCCGAACGTGTATTACGCCCAGGCCTATTCCGGTCACGGCGTGAATGCCACGCACCTGGCGGGCAAACTGCTGGCCGAGGCTATCAGCGGCCAGCACAGCGGCGGCTTCGACCTGTTCGCCAAAGTGCCACACATCACCTTCCCCGGCGGCAAGCATCTGCGCTCACCGCTGCTGGCGTTGGGGATGTTGTGGCATCGGCTTAAAGAGTTGGTCTGAGATCGTTCCCACGCTCTGCGTGGGAATGCATCCAGTGACGCTCTGCGTCACAGCGGACGCGGAGCGTCCGGGGCGGCGTTCCCACGCAAAGCGTGGGAACGATCCCTCTAAATCCGCCAGAACGGCTTCAACCCTTCCTCCAGCGCCTGCTCGCGGGTCAGCCCGATGTCCTTGAGCTGTTCCGGTGTCAGGCGCAACAACGCCTTGCGCGTGTGCAGACGATGCCAGAACAGGTCCCAGCGACTCAGGCCCGACGGCGCGTTGCACATGCTCTCGTTGCGCGCATTGTCCTGTTGCCCTGCCTCCAGTTCCTGACTGTGTAACGTCAGCCGCACATCGCTCAAGCCGTTCATTTTCGTTGCTCCTGTTTACTTGGGTAGCCAGAGATTCCATGATGCGCGGGCGAGCAAAAGCATTACAGATTCAACACATCTGTATTATTTCCATACAGATTTGCTGTCTCTGCGACTGAATTGTCGATTTACGCCGCATCTGTACTGGTTTAACGAATCATCTGCATCGAGGCAGTGCCATGACGCTCTATGTGAATCTCGCCGAACTGCTCGGCACCCGCATCGAACAAGGCTTCTACCGTCCTGGTGATCGCCTGCCGTCGGTGCGCGCCTTGAGCGTCGAACACGGGGTCAGCCTGAGCACGGTGCAGCAGGCCTATCGGATGCTGGAAGATAGCGGCCTGGCCACGCCGAAACCCAAGTCCGGGTACTTCGTGCCGGTCGGTCGCGAGTTGCCGGAACTGCCGGCGGTCGGGCGCCCGGCGCAACGACCGGTGGAAATTTCCCAGTGGGATCAGGTGCTGGAACTGATTCGCGCGGTACCGCGCAAGGACGTTGTGCAGCTCGGTCGCGGCATGCCGGACATCTCGTCACCGACCATGAAACCGCTGCTGCGCGGACTGGCCCGTATCAGCCGCCGTCAGGACATGCCCGGTCTGTATTACGACAACATCCACGGCACTCTCGAATTGCGTGAACAGATTGCCCGGCTGATGCTCGATTCCGGCTGCCAGTTGAGCGCCAGCGATCTGGTGGTCACCACCGGTTGCCACGAAGCGCTGTCCACCAGCATTCACGCAATCTGCGAACCCGGCGACATCGTTGCGGTGGACTCGCCAAGCTTTCACGGCGCGATGCAGACCCTCAAGGGGCTGGGCATGAAAGCCCTGGAAATCCCCACCGATCCGCTCACCGGCATCAGCCTCGAAGCGCTGGAACTGGCGCTGGAACAATGGCCGATCAAGGTCATCCAGCTCACGCCCAACTGCAACAACCCGCTCGGCTACATCATGCCGGAGTCGCGCAAACGTGCCCTGCTCAACCTGGCCCAGCGCTTCGACGTGGCGATCATCGAGGACGACGTGTATGGCGAACTGGCCTACACCTACCCGCGTCCGCGCACGATCAAATCCTTCGACGAAGACGGCCGCGTGCTGCTGTGCAGTTCGTTCTCCAAGACCCTGGCGCCGGGGCTGCGCATTGGCTGGGTCGCGCCCGGCCGCTATCTCGAGCGGGTGCTGCACATGAAATACATCAGCACTGGCTCCACGGCACCGCAACCGCAGATCGCCATCGCCGAATTTCTCAAGGCCGGGCACTTCGAACCGCATTTGCGGCGGATGCGCACGCAATACCAGCGCAATCGCGACGTGATGATCGATTGGGTGACGCGCCACTTCCCGGCCGGCACCCGCGCCAGCCGCCCGCAGGGCAGCTTCATGCTCTGGGTCGAACTGCCGGAAGGTTTCGATACGCTGAAACTGAATCGTGCGCTGCACGATCAGGGCGTACAGATTGCCGTCGGCAGCATCTTTTCCGCCTCGGGCAAATACCGCAATTGCCTGCGCATGAACTACGCGGCCAAACCCACAGCACTGATCGAAGAAGCGGTGCGCAAGGTTGGCGCGGCGGCGATCAAGCTGTTGGCCGAGGCCGATTAATCCACCATAAAGGCGCCCTGACCTTCAAACCGCACCGGATCGACGGGGCGGCTTGAGGCGTCATCGACCCGCGCATCCAGCTCCAGCTCCACTTCCAGCAGACTGCCCTGGATACCGGCGTCCGCCCGCCATGGAACAACGTGGATGCCCGGTCGCAGGAAATCACCTTCGACCGGTTGGCCGCTGTCCAGGCGCCAGTGCACCGCCGCACCGTCGACACGAGCAGCCACGATACGCAGTTGCAACGTGCCCGCCGCCCAACGGAAACGTTGCGGATCGGCGGGGGGCGCGACAAATGCCCAGCGCATCAAGCGCACGTCGGGACAGTGCACCCGCAAGTGCACGCTGCGCAGACCAAAGCCCGGGCCCCGGCCATCAAGCGCCGTGCGTTGCAGCAGGTCGGCGCGCGTTGCGCTACCCAGGTTCACGCTCGCGGGCGACAGACTCGACTGACACGTCTCGGCGCTGAACGCCTGTTGAAATACCAGACACGGCAACACGATCCAAACCGGCAGAAATTTCATCAGATGCACTCGTTCAGGACAGCTCGGCCGGCGCGCAGGTGGCATCGACCCGCTCGATGAGCGCGCTGTCTTCAGGGGATTCGGGAAGCGGGAAACGCAACACGCACCGCGTGTTGTCAGGGAGCTGCACATGCAGGCGCTGACCCGCTTTTGCGTCGGGCAGAAAAATCGTTCCGGCATCCTGGACCGTTGTCAGGTAGCGGCCCCGCTCATCGTGAACACTCAACCCCTTGGCCAGCCATTGCCGGTCGACGGTCATCGCATTCAGCAACAATCGCCGGACAGTGACGAGCGAGAAGTCCAGATGCTGCACCGAACCACGGGCGGGCTGCACTTCCTTTACCCCGTCGAGCACTTCAACGTTGCGCGACAGGCTGAGCGGGTCGACTTCCAACCGTGCCGTCGACCAGGCCGGCAGGCTCGCCGCGACTGCGTGGCCCGAGCCATCGGTCCAGACCGGCCCTTGAGGCGTGTTCAGTTTCACGCCCGATCGATCACCGGCCTTGAGTACGCCGAAGGTGTCGCGCAGGGGATAAGGCGACAAGGTTACGCCCTCGCGATGCAGCACCACACCACCGCGCAGCCCCACGTCGTAATCGGTCGCGCCGGATCGCCGACCGACGCCAACGTCCAGGCTGGTGTAGCGCGGCAGCGTATTGAAGCGCACGCCGTAACTGGCCGCAGTCTCATCGCGGTACTCCGCGTTGGCGCTGTAGGCCAGGTTTTCCCCCAGCACATCGCTGACGGCCACGCCCCGACGCAGGCCGGATCGATCATCACGGCGCAAATAGCCGCGCAGTCTTCGCTGGCCACCCAGCGCCATTCCCAGTGTCAGGTAAGCGGAATTGCCCAGGCGATCGGGCGCCGTATCGCCGATAGCACGTTCCAGGTTCAACGACAGGCTGATGCGCTCAGGCAATGTACGTGACCAGGACAGGCCAAGACGCGACTGCGACGGTTCACCCTGGGTCGAATATCGCGACCAGGTCGCTCCAAACGCGCCCCATTGATCCACCGAACCGGTGACAGAAAACACCAGGTGATCGCGACCGGGAGACTCAGCCCGGTGAAGCGCCTGATTCCAGCCGGTGTCTGACAGCGTGCGAAAATTCCGACTCTGGCGCACCGCAACCAGACTCGTCGACAGGTGCTCGGACAGCGGCGCACTAAGCGTCAGCTGCGTCTGGCTGCCTCCCGCGCCACTGGAGCGCTCATCGGACAGCACCTGCTTCACGCCCAGTGCGTAGCCGCCGGCCCATTGTCGTTGCAGGCCCCAGCCTGTCGACAGGTAGTCGGTTGCCGCGAGCACACCGGCGGTCAGACGGGTGGCCTGCCCCCAATCCCAATCCTTGCTGAACGCCGTGAAAGAAGGCGTCTGTCGGTCGTCCGAGCCCAGCCGTCGCACCGTGCCCAGCGCGAAGTTGAACCCGCTCGGCCCGGCCCATTGTGCTTCGTGGAGACTGGCCGCCGGCACCCGCAAGCGGCGCGCCTGCCCATCCTGCTCGTGCACAGTCACGTCCAGATCAATCTGATTGCTCAGCAGCGGCAGCGCTCGCAGCGTGAACGGTCCACTCGGCACCATGGTGGTGTAGATCATCACGCCGTTCTGCCGGACTTCGATGCGGGCCGGCGAATACGCGACACCTTCCACCTGCCCCCGCGCGCCGTCCTGCGCCGTTCGCAACTGGGTGAATGCCGCTTCCGGCAGGATCTGCACACCATTGAATGGTTCACCGGCAAACAAGGTCGACGCGAGATTCAATTGCCCGACCTGCAGGCTGGCTTCGGCGTCCTCAAGGGTTCGCGCACCGTAGGCATACAGGTGCTCGAACCGCGACTTGCCGGAGGTCGACGTGTAAGACTGCCGACTGCGCAATACCCAATCCCCGGCGTTCACGCCGACCTCTGAGCCCAGGCTTTGAAACCTGTCGTGTTGGCCTTCATGCTGACTGCCGAACATCAACGCGTCGTAGTTGAAAACGCCGGCCATTCCGCCATGAGCGAAGTTGTTGGGCGTACGTTCCGGCAGCATCAGACGGTCGGTCGGTACCAGCAGATCAATCCGTTCGCGTCCCGGATCCAGATGCGCGACCGCTTCGGGAAATCCCTCCACCAACGTCGTGCACTGCTGCGGTCGCAACTTGGTCATCGAGGGTGGCGGGTGTACTCCGGCAGCGTTCAGCCATTGGGGTTGCAGGCACAATTCTCCGCGCTCGTTGAACGACACCCGCACACGGCCTCTGGCCTGTCCGTTGACCTCGAGCGCCACGGCATGCTCGCCTTGGGCGAAGCGCGGCGCCTCCCGAAAGTACGCCGCCAGCGCAGGGTCGATGCCGCGATCCCTCAACACTTGAGCGTCGAACTCCAGTGACTCGGCCGCCAGCACCGTGCCGTTGACCGCCAGCAGCAACACGCCCCAACGAACGCAGACCTTCATCAGCGAGTAACCGGCGAGTCGTAATGGTCGACCGCAAAGCCGTAGGTGGTGGCCGGAAAAATCCTCACTGCCATCGTCTGAGCCGAGGCGTGCAAGGGGAAATCAACGTGCAGTCGCTCGCCGGGCAAGATGTAGGTCTTCGGCAGGTTAACCGAGCGGGTGCCCGGCAGAGGAACAATGGTTTTCGCCAGCCGAACCACATAGGGGCTCGGATTGACGACCTGCACACCAGCGGCATCTATTGACCAGGTCAGCCGTTTCCAGGGCTCGCGCTCCACCGGCAATCCGGCAGGGCGCAGAATCACCGGCAGGTTCTGACGGACACCGAGAGTGACCCGCGCTCCGGCGGCGTCACTGGCCGGCTGGATCCCCTCGAAGATCAACCGCTTCAGGCGTTCAGTCTTCAACGGTTGCTGACTTTGCAGAATGAATCGCACTTGCTGAATGCCGTCCGGTTCGACACGAGCGATGGGCGGGGTAAAGACCAGCAGTACATCGTCGCTGTCCTCGATATTCTCGACGGTGGTGTGCAGCAATGCGGGGCGCGTATCGGTATTGCGCACATTCATTACCGCTTCACCCATACCTTCCTCCACCAACAGCACCGGCGTCTGCGGAACCATTCCGGCGGCGTGGGCCAGCGGCACTGAAAGCCATGCGAACAGGCACAGCGCTGCAGTCTTGAGAGCAGACTTGAAAGAAATGAGCATCGGGATAATCCGTGGAATGCTGGATGCGGCCCGGCAAATGCCGGACCGCGCTCGCGTGTGCCAGCCGGTCCCGGTGCCTGAGAGACACCGGGACGCTGTCATCAGAGGTAGAACATGTCGAACGTCACGGAGCCGTCCAGCGGGATTTCGTTGGCAATCGGCAGGGCGTTGCTTGGGCCGATGATCGGCAGCAGGTGCATCGGGAAACCGTGATGACGAGCCGCAACCGGACCGGCCGCGGCATTGTCGCCCCACGAGTACAGTTGCGGCGCATTGCTGACCAGTGTGCTGGTCGGCACACGCCATGCCGGGGCCGCCAGCGTCCGGGTCAGCAGCGTCTGGGCATTGCCGTCGGTCTCCGGAATGCCATGGCGCAAGGCGAAACCACCAATAGGCGTACCGTTGATTTCGCCCAGCCCGAAAAACAGTGCCGGATCACTCTGACCGGCACCATCACTGATGCCGGGCAATTTGGTGCCGGCCCGGTTGTCACGCACCGACACTTCCACGGGGGCCGGTGCATCGCAATTGATGTGCAGGGACACATCGCGACCGGCCAACAGGGTCTGAGTGGTCGGATTCAACGTCGCCGCCGAAATCTTGCGCAGATCCACCGTGCCGCCACCGGCAAAGGCCGGAATGCAGGAGGTCGGAATAATGGTACCGATGACATTCAGGTCAACGCTTTCTGCCATTGCCCATGCTGGCAGCAACGCTGCAGCCAGTACCGCAAGACGGGATGTCTTTTTCATAAGCCGTAATCTTCCATTAAATGACTGTCCACTCCCTACAAACCTGGTATGTAAGTAAGCGGGCTGATGATTGCGGCTTATGAGAGATAAATCTGTAGGAAACGGGAGCGCTTAAACAGCGAAATCACGACTGGTTTAATAGGTAATTTGAGCTTGGTGGCGGGATCCTACGCTGCCGTGGTCGGATGCTTTGAACCGCCCTGTCTCCGGGGTCCGAGATTCAGTACGCCTGAAAGCGCAGATCGATCCCGAACCGGGTCAGATCGGCAACCCGGGTCTGCGCTGACCCTACCCGTCCTTCAAGTTCCACTTCGACGTCCATGCGCTGACCTTCCAGTGCAACGCCCGCCCGCGCGGGAATCAGGCTTTGCCCGGCGGGCCAGACAGCCGCACCGGATGCCGCACCCGGTTCAAAACCAAGCCACTGCACAGCCTTGCCATCCACCCGGACAGCCACCACTTGAACCCTCAACACCCCGGCGCTAAAACGATAGTCGACGGCGTCCGCTGCTGGCGCGACCAGGTCGAGTCGCAACGGTCCTGTCCGCTCACACTGAACGGTGATCTGCACCCGGCGGCGCCCGAAACTCAACTGGTCATTCTCTATGGGCTGTTGCAGCAACTGACCGCGCGTCATCGCTCCAAAATCGACGGAAGGCTGCCCCAGCCTGACTGCACAGTCCGACTGCGCCTGTGCCTGATCGGCAATAAATGCGGTACTGAGCAATGCCAGACCGATCATGCCGGTTTTCAAATGCTGCATGGTGACTGACTCCTTAAACCGCTTGGCAGGTGGCTTGTGCCGTTTCGTACAGCGACTGCGTGTCGGGTTGTTCGTCGATGCTGTAGATCAACCGGCAGCGACTGCCATCGGGCAGCACCACATGCAAAATCGTGTCGGGCAGGACATCGGGCAAAAAGATCGTGCCGGCTTCCAGCACGTTAGTGATGTACTGTCCCTGCGCGTCGAAAACCGCTCCACCCTTGCTCAGAAGCACGTTGTCGGCGGTGCGCGCCTGTAACAGCAGGCGCCGCGCAGTGACCATCTCGAATGCAAGGTGCGCTACCGCACCACGCCCGGCTTCGACTTCCTGGTAAGCGTTGTGCACATCGACATTGCGCCCCAGGCTGGCCGTGTCGAGTTCGACCCGTCCCTTGCTGTACGCCGGCAGACTCGCCGCCACGGCGTGCCCGGCATAATCGGTCCAGACCGGGCCGCGCGGGGTGTTGAGCTTGACTCCCGCACTGTCGCCGGCCTTGAGCAAGGCGAAGGTTTCGCGCAGCGGATAAGGCGACAGGGTCACGCCTTCACCATGCAGTAACGCACCGCCGCGCAGACCGATGTCATAGTTCTGGTTACCGGCTCCGCTGCGCGAATAGCCCATGTCCATCTGACTGTAGCGGGGCAACAGATTGACCCGCCCGTTGAATCCGGCGCCACCTTCATCCGGTCGCTCGGCGCCGATGCTGTAAGCCAGGGTGTCGCTCAGTTGTTCATTGAATCGCAGGCCGCTGCGAGTGCCGCCCGCGTCGTCGTTGCGCACATAGCTGCGCAACGTCTGCCGGACACCTAACGGCAGACTGACACTCAGATAGGCTGCCGTACCGCGAGCATCGTTCGAATCCCCCGCGACATCGCGCTCAACCGTAAATGTCACACTGGCTCGCCGAATGCTCTGCGACCAGGCCAGGGCGACTCTTGAAGTGGCCGTCCCGTCAAACAGGGAGAACCGCGAATAGCTGGCGGAAAAACCACCGAACAGCGGGCTGCTGGTGCTGAGATTCGCCGTCAGTTGATTGCGCATTCGCTGAAACGGCTGATCATTGTGCGAGTCCCAGGTGGTATCCGAGAGTGTGCGAAACCCCTGAGTCTGCCGGGTCAGCGCAACACTCGCCGACAGCCTTTCACTCAGAGGACCGCTGGCCGTCCATTGCAACTGAGTGCCGGATGCAGCCTGATCCTGCGCCCGGGAAACCAACTGCCGGCCCCCCAGTACCAGTCGATTGCCGACGCTGCCCTGCATCGCCCAGCCCACCGACTCATAACCTGTACCGAGCATGGCGCCGGCCGTGACCTGCCCACGCTGGCCCAGCCGCCAGTCCTTGCTGGCAGCCGCGAAGGACGGCGCATCACGATCATCATCGGCATAGCGTCGCACTTGGCCGACCGCCAGCCCATAACCGGCCGCCCGCCCCGTCATTGCGCCTCGCAACTGCGTCGCCGGCACAATGAAGCGCCGCTGCTGCCCGTCCTCTTCATGCACCGTCACTTCCAGATCCACGCTCTGACTGAGCAACGGCAAACCGACCAGGGTGAACGGGCCGCCGGGCACCACCGTGGTGTAGATCAGCGCACCGTTCTGCGTAACTTCGATTCGGGCGGCGGAATAGGCAATCCCTTCTACCCGCGCACCGGAGCTGTCATCGTCCAGCGCCATCAGGGCCAGTTCCGGCTGCACCTGAAAGCCGTTGAAGGCCTCGCCGGAAAACAACGGGGAAGCCATGTTCAACTGACCCAATTGCAGGTTGACCCGATAGCGCTCCGAGGTGTGCGAGGCATAGGCATACAGGTGCTCGAGGCGATCCTGACCGGCGAAATCGCTGTACACCTGACGACTGCGAAACGACCAATCCGCAGCATTCAGCCCAAGCTCGGTATTCAGATTGCGGAACTGCGAGGACTGGCCGGCGAACCGACTGCCAAGCAGCAAGGCGTCGTAGTTGAACAGGCCTGCCGCGCCCCCGTTGAGGAAACTGCGGCGAACCGGGCGATCTGGCATCAGCGCATCGGTGGGCACCAGCAGTGCGACATGCCCCTGCGAGGGATCGGTTTGCACTACCGCGTCAGGAACGTACTGACCGAACGGCACACATCCCGGTCCACCCGCCGACTCGATTCGAGTGGTGGCTCTGATGCCGCCCCTTTCCAGCAGTGACGGCGTGAAACACAACTCGCCTTCGGCATCGAATACGACCTGCACCCGCCCCTTGGGAACGCCGTTGACCGACAGGGTTACCGCCTGCTCGCCCTCGCGAAAGCGCGGCGCCTGGCTGAAGTACTCGGCCAGACGCGGGTCCAGCCCGCGGGATTTCAGGACATCCTGATTGAACTGCACGGATACACGCTCGGTGCTTCTGGCGATCGGAGCGGCACTCAGAATGATCATCAGCGCCGCGCCGGCCAGACAATGTCGCTGCATCAATCCGTCACCAACGGAGCGTCGAAATGCGCAATGGCGAAACCGTACGTAGTGACTGGAAACAGTCGCACCTGGAGCTGTGAACGGCTCGATTCAGCCGTCCCGCTCAGGGTCAGCTGCTCGCCAGGCAACACATAGGTACGCCCCAGATCCATCTCTTTGCCACCAGGCAACAACATCACCGAATGACCCAGCCGCACCACATACGGGCTTGGATTGCGGACCTTTATCTCGGAGCCTTGTCGTGACCAGACCAAATGCTTCCAGGGCTCACGGTCGATCGGCAATTTCGCCGGACGCAGGATCGCCGGGATGTTCTGGCGCACGCTCAGGTTGACCTGCGCCTTGCCCGTCGCATCCTGCGGCGCGATGCCTTCGAACACCACCCGCTTGAGACGCTCGGTCTTCAGCGGTGCGGCGCTGCGCAAAATGAATCGCACGCGCTGTGTGGCCCCGGGCTCGACCCGGGCGACCGGCGGCGTCAGAAGAAGCAAGGGTTCGGTGTCTTGCGGCACGTCCTCGACAGAGGTGTGCAACAGCGCCGGATGGGGCTCGCTGTTGAACACATTGATCCCCGCCTCGCCCAGTCCTTCGTCGAGCACCAATACCGGCGTTTCGGGAACCATCCCCGCCGCCCGGAGCTGGCCGGGCTCCGATAAAACCACCAACAGCACACTCATGATGGCGCTGCGCATGAAGCCGTTCATGTCGTTGTCCACAGACAAGCGCGCAGCCGGCAGCACCGCCAGGCCACGAGCCAGCCGATCAGGTTGATAGGAAATGACAGGCCACACAAAGGCCGAGCCTGTCGGCAGTCACTGCAAAACCCTGTTGCGCCTCAAACCCGGCACAACCACCCGCATTCCCTCAGAGGTAAAGCAACTCGAACGTAGCCGACCCGTTGAGTGCGAACTCGGAGGTGATCGGCAGGCTCGACGACGGGCCGATGACGGGAACCAGGGTCATGGGGAACGTGTGGACAATGCCCGGCGTCGGACCTGCCGCCAGCGAAGCACCCCACGAGTACCGAAGGTTGCCGCCTTCGGCGTTTTTCCCGACCAGCGTTGCCGTTTCGGGAGAGTCCCAGTTGGCCATGTCGCCCTGCTTGTACATGACCATCGACGGCTGACCGTCGACGGTGGGTGTGCCGAACCGCAGGCCGTAGCCACCGATCTTCGCCCCGGCCACTTCACCGATCCCGTAAATGTACATGGCCCAGTCGTAGCCATCGATGACAATCCCGGGCCGCTGCGTATGAGACTGATTGTCATGCACTTTGATCGCCATGGGGGCGGCTGCGGAGCAACTGACGCTCAGCGTGATGTTGCGGTTCTGCAGTTCGGTCTGGCGATCCCGGTTCAGCGAACCGGCGGAAATGTCTCCCAGATCAACGGTATTGCCGCCGGCGAAGGCCGGTGTACAGGAGGTCGGAACAATGGTCCCCGTGATCGTCAGATCCGCGCTGTCGGCCATGACCCAGGCCGGTGACAGGGCGCTTGCGACAGCAATTGCACGAAAGGTCTTGCGCATGAAAATTCTCACTCCATAAGAATCGAAAGATGACAGCCAGCTGCGCTTCTTCTGCTGTAAAACAGGAAACTTCCTGCCTCAAAATCAGCGTTGTCATTATTCCAATTGTTTCCCGGCAGCGATGTAAGGCGACGGCGCGATTCGCACGGGAAAAATCGCTGCAAGGCGTAGCTGATGTGAGCCGGAAAAATCGTCAATTCGTTTAAGAACTCTCGCTTGCCCGACAGTCATAAGCTACAAGCCGCTCTGGTCCAGGGCTCGGATTGACTGACCGTCGAACGGATAACACGCTGCGTACGCCGTGCCATACTCCTGACCTCGCCCACACCCGGAACGATCCGACTTGAGCTCAAGACATTCCCTGCCATTTGCACTGATGTTCGTCCTGCTGCTCGCCGGGTGCGCCTCACTGGATGTTCCACGAGAACCCAGCCAGACCCTGCCAGCCAACGGATCGGCATTCGGCCGTTCGATCCAGGCCCAGGCGGCGCCCTACAAGGGCCAGTCCGGTTTTCGCCTGCTGTCCAACAGCACTGAAGCCTTTACCGCCCGCGCCGAGCTGATCCGCAACGCCCAAAGCAGTCTCGACTTGCAGTACTACATCGTCCATGACGGCATCAGCACCCGAATGCTGGTGGAAGAATTGTTGAAGGCCGCCGACCGTGGCGTGCGGGTGCGGATCCTGCTGGACGACACCACCAGCGACGGTCTCGACCTCATCATCGCCACACTGGCGGCGCATCCGCAGATCCAGATCCGTCTGTTCAATCCGCTGCACCTGGGGCGCAGCACCGGCGTGACCCGTGCGGCCGGGCGGCTGTTCAACCTGTCGCTGCAACATCGGCGCATGCACAACAAGTTGTGGCTGGCGGACAACAGTGTGGCCATCGTCGGCGGGCGCAATCTGGGCGATGAATACTTCGATGCCGAGCCCAACCTGAACTTCACCGACATCGACATGCTCAGTGTCGGGCCGGTCGCCGAACAGCTCGGGCACAGTTTCGACCAGTACTGGAACAGTGCCCTGAGCAAGCCGATCGACGAATTCCTCTCCAGCAAACCCACGGCCAAAGACCTGCAGAACACCCGCACGCGCCTGGAAGAATCCCTGGAAGAGACCCGCAAACAGAATCACGCGCTGTATCAGCAGTTGATGACTTACCGCACCGCTCCGCGCATGGACGTCTGGCGCCGGGAGCTGATCTGGGCCTGGAATCAGGCGTTGTGGGATGCGCCGAGCAAGGTGCTGGCCAAGGGCGAGCCCGATTCGCAGCTGCTGCTGACCACACAACTGGCGCCGGAGCTCACCGGTGTCAGCAAAGAACTGGTGATGATTTCTGCCTACTTCGTGCCGGGACAACCGGGGCTGGTCTACCTGACCGGCCGCGCCGATGCGGGCGTGTCGGTAAGCCTGCTGACCAACTCGCTGGAAGCCACCGACGTGCCGGCGGTGCACGGCGGTTATGCGCCGTATCGCAAGGCGTTGCTGGAACATGGCGTGAAGCTGTTTGAGCTGCGGCGCCAGCCTGGGGATAACGACGGCAGCGGCCCGCACCTGTTTTACAGCAAGTCCTATCGCGGCTCGGATTCGAGCCTGCACAGCAAGGCGATGATCTTCGACGGCAAAAAATCGTTCATCGGCTCATTCAATTTCGACCCGCGCTCGGTGCTGTGGAACACCGAAGTCGGGGTGCTGGTGGACAGCCCCGAACTGGCGGCGCACGTGCGCGAACTGGCCTTGCAGGGCATGGCGCCGGCGCTCAGCTACGAAGCGAAACTGCAGGACGGAAAAGTGGTGTGGGTCACCGAGGACAATGGCCAGATGCACACGCTGACCAAGGAGCCCGGCAACTGGTGGCGGCGCTTCAATGCGTGGTTCAGCACCACCGTGGGACTGGAGCGGATGCTGTAGCAACCCGCTCCAGCCGCCTCATCAAGCGGGCTCCGGCACCTTGCCGAACGCCCCTTGCCGCGACAGTAGAATCACCAGCCCGAACGCGCCGGCCGCCATCAGCCACGGCAACGCATGTCCACTGATCCACTGGCTGCCCGCGCCCGCCATCAACGGCCCGATCAGACAACCGACACCCCACAGCTGCGCGACATGCGCATTGGCGCGCACCAGCGCATCGTCGCGGTAACGCTCGCCAATCAGAATCAGCGAAAGCGTGAACAGACCACCGGCACTGGCGCCGAACAGCACCCACAGCGGCCAGATCAGCAAGGTGTCGAGCAGCATCGGGATCGCCAGGCTCGACAGCATCAGCACCACGGCGCAGCTGGTGAACAGGGTCCGTCGCGACAGGTAGTCGGCCAATGCACCGATGGGCAATTGCAGCAGCGCATCGCCCACCACCACGGTGCTGACCATCGCCAGCGCAATCTCTGCGGTGAACCCCTGTTGCAGGCAATACACCGGCAACAGCGTCAGGATCATCGCTTCGAATGCGGCGAACAAAGACACCGCCCAGGCGATGGCCGGCAGTTCGCGAGCGAAGCCCCACAGATCGCCGAAGGTCACGCTGCTGGCCTCGCTGCTCGGCGCACCGCTGCGGCCCAGCAGCATAAGCGGCGATACGATCAACAGGCCAACACCGACCCAGAAACCATAATCGTGATCAGTGCCCAGCGCGCCCAACAGCAACGGACCGGACAGTTGGCTCAACGCGTAACTACTGCCGTACAGCGCCACCAGTCGTCCACGCCACTGCTCGACCACCAGCTGATTGATCCAGCTCTCGCCAAGGATGAAGACGATGGTCAGAGCCACGCCGATCATCAGCCGCAACACCAGCCAGATCGGGTAACTCGGCAGCAGCGCCAGCAGGCCGATGGACAGCGCCCCGGCCCACAGGCACAGGCGCATCAGGTTAGCCGTGCCGAAGCGCGCGGCCAGATGACTGGAAACCTTCGCCCCCAGCAACACGCCAATGGCCGGCATCGCCGCCATCACGCCGATGGCGAACGAGCCGTAACCCCAGCCCTCCAGGCGCAACGACACCAGCGGCATGCTGACACCAAGGGCCAGGCCAACACTCAAGACAGACGCCAACACGGCGAAATACGTCGCCCAACGCATGGTCCACGCTCCTGTGGATAATTTTTATTCACACAGAACCAATGTGGGAGCGAGCCTGCTCGCGATAGCGGTGTCACATTCAACATTGATGTCGACTGTCACACCGCTATCGCGAGCAGGCTCGCTCCCACAGGGATCTCTGTTCGATTCGGGAGCCTGATTCACTCAGGCTCCCGTCAACGATTTACAGCTTGATCCAGGTCGCCTTCAGCTCGGTGTATTTGTCGAACGCGTGCAGCGACTTGTCGCGGCCGTTGCCCGACTGCTTGAAGCCGCCAAACGGTGCGGTCATGTCGCCGCCATCGTACTGATTGACCCACACGCTGCCGGCCCGCAGTGCCTTGGCGGTCAGGTGCGCCTTGGAAATGTCCTGAGTCCAGACTGCCGCCGCCAGGCCGTAAGGCGTGTCGTTGGCGATGCTGATCGCTTCCTCGGCGGTATCGAAGGCGATAACCGACAGCACCGGGCCGAAGATCTCTTCCTGGGCAATCTTCATCGCGTTGCTCACGCCGTCGAAAATCGTCGGCTCGACATAAGTACCACCGGTTTCCTGAAGAATGCGCTTGCCGCCGGCCACCAGTTTGGCGCCGTCGGTGTGGCCCGACTCGATGTAGGACAGCACGGTATTCATCTGCTGGGTGTCGACCAGCGCACCAACGTTGGTGGCCGGATCCAGCGGATTACCCGGTTTCCAGGTTTTCAGCGCCTCGATCACCATCGGCAGGAATTTGTCCTTGATCGAACGCTCGACCAGCAGACGGGAACCGGCGGTGCAGACTTCGCCCTGGTTGAAGGCGATGGCGCTGGCGGCGGATTCGGCAGCGGCTTGCAGATCCGGCGCATCGGCAAACACGATGTTCGGGCTCTTGCCGCCGGCTTCCAGCCAGACGCGCTTCATGTTCGATTCGCCGGAGTAGATCATCAGCTGCTTGGCGATCTTGGTCGAACCGGTGAACACCAGGGTATCGACGTCGTTATGCAGCGCGAGCGCCTTGCCGACGGTGTGACCGTAACCCGGCAGCACGTTCAGCACGCCCTTCGGAATGCCGGCCTCGACTGCCAGTTCGGCGATGCGGATGGCGGTCAGCGGGGATTTTTCCGACGGTTTGAGGATCACCGAGTTACCGGTCGACAACGCCGGCCCGAGTTTCCAGCAGGCCATCATCAGCGGGAAGTTCCACGGCACGATGGCCCCGACCACGCCAACCGGCTCACGGGTTACCAGACCCAGTTGATCGTGCGGGGTGGCGGCAACTTCGTCGTAGATCTTGTCGATCGCCTCACCGCTCCAGCTCAGCGCTTGCGCGGCACCCGGCACGTCGATGTACAGCGAATCGCTGATCGGTTTGCCCATGTCGAGGGTTTCGAGCAGGGCCAGTTCTTCGGCGTGCTGTTTGAGCAGGCCGGCGAAACGGATCATGGTGGCTTTGCGTTTGGTCGGCGCCAGGCGCGACCAGACGCCGGAGTTGAACGTGGCGCGGGCGTTTTCCACGGCGCGGTGGGCGTCTTCGGCATCACAGCTGGCAATCTTGCCCAGCAGACGGCCATCGACCGGGCTGATGCACTCGAAGGTCTCGCCGGAGACGGCATCGGTGTACTCGCCATTGAGGAAGGCGCGGCCTTCGATCTTCAGGTCGCGAGCGCGTTGTTCCCAGTCGGCACGAGTCAGGGTGGTCATTCGAGTGTCCTCCTCTTGTTCAATACGAGCGCCGCGATCGTCGCGGTCGTTCTCGGGAATACTGCCCGGCCAGCCTGCTTTTCGGCCCAAGGCATCCGCCACCCTAAACCAGCGGCCAGGGTTGTTTCAATATATTTGACATAAGGCGGTTATAGCGCCTTGCGGCGTTCAATTTAATCAACATAGACTTTGGCCCTTTCAAGCCACCGCGCCGTCATCACGGGAGAAAACAACAATGAACATCCAGAACGTCGTCGACATCAGCCTGACCACAACCGAAGCCGAACGCTATCGCCCGGACCCGGCCAAAGTGCTCAAGGGCGATCCCGAGCAGGCGGTGTTCAATCAGTACGACAGCCCTTGCGGGCAAATGGGTGTCGGCGTGTGGGAAGGTGCGGTCGGGCAGTGGACGGTGAATTACACCGAGCACGAATACTGCGAAATCCTGCAGGGCGTTTCGGTATTGCGTGACAACGATGGGAACGCCAAGACTCTGCGTGTCGGCGACCGCTTCGTGATTCCGGCCGGTTTCCGTGGCACCTGGGAAGTGCTGGAGGCTTGTCGCAAGGTCTATGTGATCTTCGAAGCAAAAAAATAACTAAGTAGTGCATGACCAGGCGTTGAGGGATTGAAAATCGGGTCGTCCATAAGGACGTCTCAATCATGCATAAGGAGATGCAGCGTGATCCACATTGAAATCTTCAACAAAATTCACCACTTGATCGGCACGCCGTACGTGGAGTCGGTAGAAGTCTACATCGCCGAGCTGACCGGCTTTCGTGTCGAAAAGCAAAGGTTAGTAGACAATGCCATGAAGAAGTATCAGCTCGTGCAAGTCGTCACTCGTGACGACAAGATCGTGTGGTTTGAAATCTTCAAATGATGATCAGAGGTTGAAGCCCCCCCCTGCAACAAGGCCTGCACAGCAATGTGGAGGCCTTGTTGCACATAAATATATACCGCACCGGGCACCTGCCCAGATGGAGTACTGAATGGCCCGGACGGACTCGACATTCAATCAAAAGGATTAAAGAACATGACCAATGAACAGGTCCTGCAACAAATTCGACATTTGGCAGGCAGCCGCTATGTAGTGAGCGTCAAACGTTACATCACCGAGTTGACCGGCCGCATGCAAGTGATTGGCCCCAGGGATCTGATGAGTCGCGAGTTGAATCCTGAGCGTATAGTCATCAGGGTCAATAAGGCAGGCAATATCGAATCATTCAGCTTTGGCTAAACGGCTGGCAAATCTATATTCGAAGGCACAAAAAAGGCCCGTATCGTGAGATACGGGCCTTTTTCGTAAGTCGGGAAAAATCAATTACTTGATTTTGCCTTCCTTGTAGATCACGTGCTTGCGAACAACCGGATCATATTTCTTGATCTCGATTTTGTCCGGAGTAGTGCGCTTGTTCTTGTCGGTAGTGTAGAAGTGACCAGTACCGGCGCTCGAAATCAAACGAATCAATTCACGCATGATTAGCTCCCTTAGATCTTGCCAGCTTTGCGGAGTTCGGCCAGCACGACAGTGATGCCACGCTTGTCGATGATACGCATGCCTTTGGCAGATACGCGCAGACGCACGAAACGTTTCTCTTCTTCAACCCAGAAGCGGTGATGCTGCAGGTTCGGCAGGAAACGACGACGGGTTTTGTTGTTTGCGTGGGAAATGTTGTTCCCAGTCACCGGACCCTTACCGGTAACTTGACATACTCTAGACATGCCTCAGCCCTCTAAAACCACATGCCCAACCCGGCATGGGTTGGCCGCTTAATCTCTAGTCATTGTGGCGCCAGGCGCCGCGATTCTTTAGAGGTCTTACCGGCTACACCTACAAGCGAAGGAACCGGGCCCCTAGAAAAGAGCGCTGCTTTATACCAGAAAGACCACGGAGCAACAACTTTCCGTGCGCAAAGAATGGCTAAAAAGCCGCTTTTCCCGGCCGCAAGCGCCTTGGGCAAAGGCTGCCGGCAATTTTTACCATTCGTCGAAGAAAATCGGCCATGCCCGCAATCGAGACTTTTCCTACCGTCTGTTCCGACAAATCCTCAGCCGCGCAGCTCCGAAAATGCAAAAAGGGGATAGTCATTTGCAATCGCGACCACTAGGGTAGACCTTTTCCAGACTGCACTTGCAGATGGGCCTTCGATCTGTAAAGGAAGCCGACCATGCGCCTCGCTGCCCTCCCCCTGCTCTTCGCCCCGCTGTTACTGAGTCCACTGGCCCAGGCCGCCGCCCTGAGCGTCTGCACCGAGGCCAGCCCCGAGGGCTTCGACGTGGTGCAGTACAACTCGCTGACCACCACCAACGCATCGGCCGACGTGCTGATGAATCGCCTGGTGGACTTCGACACCGCCAGCGGCAAGGTGGTCCCGAGCCTGGCCGCCAGCTGGGAAGTCAGCACCGACGGCCTGACCTACGTCTTCAAGCTGCACCCGCAGGTGAAGTTCCACACCACCGACTACTTCAAGCCGACCCGCGAGCTGACTGCCGAAGACGTCAAATTCAGTTTCGACCGCATGCTCGACCCGGCCAACCCGTGGCACAAAGTCGCCCAGAGCGGCTTCCCACACGCCCAGTCGATGCAGTTGCCGAGCCTGATCAAGAAGATCGACGCACTGGATCCGCTGACCGTGCGCTTCACTCTCGATCATCCGGACTCGACGTTCCTCGCGACCCTGAGCATGGGCTTCGCCTCGATTTATTCTGCTGAATACGCCGACAAGCTGTTGAAGGCCGGCGCCACCGACAAGCTCAACAGCCAGCCGGTCGGCACCGGGCCGTTCGTCTTCACCCGGTTCCAGAAAGACGCCTCGATCCGCTACAAGGCCAACCCGGATTACTTCCGCGGCAAACCTGCGGTGGACCCACTGATCTTCGCCATCACCCCGGACGCCAACGTGCGGCTGCAAAAGCTGCGGCGCAACGAGTGCCAGATTGCCCTGTCGCCAAAACCACTGGACGTACAGGCTGCCAAGCAAGAGCCGACGCTGAAAGTCGAAAAGACTGACGCGTTCATGACTGCTTTCGTAGGCATCAACAGCCAGCATCCGCCCTTGGACAAACCGGAAGTGCGTCAGGCGATCAACCTCGCCTTCGACAAGGCCAACTACCTGAAAGCCGTGTTCGAGGACACCGCCGAAGCCGCCAACGGCCCGTACCCGCCGAACACCTGGAGCTACGCGAAGAACCTGCCGGGTTACGCCCACGACGTGAACAAGGCCAAGGCCCTGCTGGCCAAGGCCGGATTGAAGGACGGTTTCCAGACCACCATCTGGACGCGTCCGTCCGGCAGCCTGCTCAACCCGAACCCGAGCCTCGGCGCGCAGCTCCTGCAATCGGATCTGGCAGAAATCGGCATTCAAGCGGAAATCCGCGTGATCGAATGGGGCGAGCTGATCCGTCGCGCCAAGGCTGGCGAGCATGACCTGTTGTTCATGGGCTGGGCCGGCGACAACGGCGACCCGGACAACTTCCTCACCCCGCAGTTTTCATGCGCGGCGGTGAAATCCGGCACCAACTTCGCCCGCTACTGCAATGCCGACCTGGACAAACTGATCAGCGCCGGCAAGACCACCAGCGAGCAAGGCGTACGCACCAAGCTCTATGAGCAGGCGCAGGCGCAGATCCAGCAGCAGGCGCTGTGGCTGCCGCTGGCTCATCCGACGGCATATGCGCTGACGCGTAAGGACGTGCAGGGTTACTCGGTGAGCCCGTTTGGGCGGCAGGATTACTCCAGGGTCACCCTGAAGTAATCCGCCACAACACAAAACCTGTGGGAGCTGGCTTGCCAGCGATAGCGGACTGACAGACAACATTGTGCTGAATGTGCCGCCGTCATCGCTTGCAAGCCAGCTCCCACAGGGTTTTGCATTCTCCCTTCGGAGCTACATCCAGCCGCACTCAGCCATCGACAACGGTTCACCATCGCCAACGATGAAGTGATCCAGCACCCGCACGTCGATCAGCTCCAAAGCCTTCTGCAAACGCTTGGTCAATAATCGATCAGCCTGACTCGGATCGCTGTTCCCCGACGGATGGTTGTGGCACAGGATCACCGCCGCCGCGTTGTTGGCCAGCGAACGCTTCACGACTTCCCGGGGGTGCACGGCCGTGTTGTCGATGGAGCCGCGAAACAGCGTCTCGAAGGTCAGCACCTGATGTTTGGAATCCAGAAACAGGCAACCGAACACCTCGTGCGGCTCGTGGCGCAGCATGGCCTTGAGGTAATCACGCACGACCTGCGGGTTTTCCAACGCCGTTTTCTGGCGCATGCGCTCGGCCAAGTGTCGCCGCCCCATCTCCAACACGGCCTGCAATTGAGCAAATTTCGCCGGTCCCAGTCCCAATTGCTCGCTGAACGCCCCGAGGTCAGCCTCCAGCAACGCTCGCAGGCTGCCGAACTGATTCAACAAGTGTCGCGCCAGATCCACCGCACTTTTGCCGGATACCCCGGTGCGCAGAAAAATCGCCAGCAACTCGGCATCGGAAAGACTTCCCGAGCCCTGCTCCAACAGCTTCTCCCGCGGCCTTTCCGCCGCCGGCCAATCGCGAATACTCATACACCTTCCTTGTCTGTGGGCGCCGCTGTTCCGTAGCGGTCGCTGTGATATCGTAGCCCATCTTTTTTGCGGGCGAATTCACCCTGGGGAGGGGGTTCGCCACGTATGTCACCAACGAAATGAAAGGCAGACCTATGCAGCGGCTGTATCGGAAACGCATCGTTCTGGGCGTCGGCGGCGGCATTGCTGCCTACAAGAGCGCCGACCTTGTGCGCCGCCTGATCGATCAGGGCGCCGAAGTGCGCGTGGTCATGACCCGTGGCGGCAGCGAATTCATCACCCCGCTGACCATGCAGGCGTTGTCCGGCCACCCGGTTCACCTGGACTTGCTCGACCCGGCCGCCGAAGCGGCGATGGGCCACATCGAACTGGCCAAATGGGCCGATCTGGTGCTGATCGCCCCGGCCACCGCCGACTTGCTGGCCCGTCTGGCCCAAGGCATTGCCAACGATTTGCTGACCACCCTGGTGCTGGCCACCGACGCCATCGTGGCCGTCGCCCCGGCCATGAACCAGGCCATGTGGCGCGACCCGGCGACCCAGGCCAACCTGCAACTCCTTGAAAGCCGTGGCCTGAAGACCTTCGGCCCGGCCTCCGGCAGCCAGGCCTGCGGCGACGTCGGCATGGGCCGCATGATGGAAGCCACCGATCTGGCTCAACTCGCGGCGGATTGCTTCCAGCGTCAGGCGCTGACCGGCAAGCACGTGGTCATCACCGCCGGCCCAACCCAGGAAAACATCGACCCGGTGCGCTACATCACCAACCACAGCTCCGGAAAAATGGGCTTCGCCCTGGCCGAAGCGGCGGTGGAAGCCGGCGCCCGCGTGACCCTGATCAGCGGCCCGGTGCATTTGCCGACGCCGGATCGCGTCACCCGGATCGACGTGGTCAGCGCCCGCGACATGCTCGCCGCGTGTGAAGCCGCGATCCCTTGCGACATCTTTATCGCTTCGGCGGCGGTTGCGGACTACCGTCCGGAAGTCGTCGCCCCGCAAAAATTGAAGAAAGACCCTACGAGCGGCGACGGCTTCGTCCTGCAAATGGTGCGCAACCCGGACATCCTGGCCACCATCGCGACCCGTCCCGACCGTCCGTTCAGTGTCGGCTTCGCCGCCGAGACCGAACACCTGCTCGACTACGCTGCGCGCAAGCTGAAGGACAAGAATCTCGATCTGATCGTCGCCAACGACGTCGCCAACCCGAGCATCGGTTTCAACAGCGAAGAAAACGCCTGCAGCGTCATCGACCGTGCGCTGCACGCCACGCTTTTCGCCCAGACCAGCAAGAGCAAGATCGCTCGCCAACTGGTCACTTTTATCGCCGAACGTCTGAACCAGGTTTAATTTACATGCACGCTTTGCAAGCCAAGATCCTCGACCCACGCATCGGTACCGAATTCCCGCTGCCGCAATACGCCACACCGGGCTCCGCCGGCCTTGACCTGCGCGCCATGCTGCAAGAGGACATCGTGATCAAGCCGGGTGAAACCGTGCTGATCCCTACCGGTCTGTCGGTCTACATCGGCGATCCGAACCTCGCCGCGCTGATCCTGCCGCGCTCGGGCATGGGCCATAAGCACGGCATCGTGCTGGGCAATCTGGTCGGCCTGATCGACTCCGACTACCAGGGCCCGCTGATGGTGTCCTGCTGGAACCGTGGCCAGACCGAATTCACCATGCCGGTTGGGGAGCGCCTGGCGCAGCTGGTGCTGGTGCCGGTGGTTCAGGCGCACTTCGAAATGGTTGAAGAGTTCGTCGAAACCGAACGCGGCGCTGGCGGTTTCGGCCATTCCGGCACCAAGTGATTGGTTTTATGGCGAGGGAGCCTGCTCCTTCGCCATAAAAATAGGCAGATTCATCTGAAAGCTTTACCGCTGAAAATCAAGGCATTGACAGGTCAAAGCCACGCCGTACGTGGCGTCATGGCCCTTTCACACCACGAACTCTCTGTGAAAACCGCCGTCATACCCTTCAGTTTGAGCTTGCCGTCGAATAGTCGTCGGTGTGTCCAGCCACTTTCGAGATGGAGCATTTTTGCAGATGAGCACCCCCGCCCAAGTCGCCCCGAAGCTTCCCGACAGCATCTTCCGCGCCTATGACATTCGCGGCACCGTGCCGGAATTCCTCAATGGCGAAACCGCCTACTGGATCGGTCGCGCCATCGGCTCCCAGAGCCTGGCCCAGGGCGAACCGAACGTGTCCGTCGGTCGTGACGGCCGTCTGTCCGGCCCGGAACTGGTTGCCGAACTGATCCGCGGCATCGCCGAAAGCGGCTGCCATGTCAGCGACGTCGGCCTGGTGCCGACCCCGGCGCTGTACTACGCCGCCAACGTGCTGGCCGGCAAATCCGGCGTGATGCTCACCGGCAGCCACAACCCGTCGAACTACAACGGCTTCAAGATCGTGATCGCCGGCGACACCCTCGCCAACGAACAGATCCAGGTCCTGCATGAGCGCGTCAAGACCGGCAACCTGAGCAGCGGCACGGGCAGCGTGACCCAGGTCGAAATTCTCGACCGCTACACCACCGAAATCGTCCAGGACATCAAACTGGCCCGCCGCCTGAAAGTCGTGGTCGACTGCGGCAACGGCGCAGCCGGCGTGATCGCCCCGCAACTGATCGAAGCGCTGAACTGCGAAGTCATCCCGCTGTTCTGCGAAGTCGACGGCAACTTCCCGAACCATCACCCGGACCCGGGCAAGCCTGAGAACCTCGTCGACCTGATCGCCAAGGTCAAGGAAACCAACGCCGACATCGGCCTGGCCTTCGACGGTGACGGCGACCGCGTCGGCGTGGTGACCAACACCGGCACCATCGTGTTCCCGGATCGCCTGCTGATGCTGTTCGCCCGTGACGTAGTGGCGCGCAACCCGGACGCGGAGATCATCTTCGACGTCAAATGCACCCGCCGCCTGATCCCGCTGATCAAGGAATATGGCGGTCGGCCGCTAATGTGGAAGACCGGTCACTCGTTGATCAAAAAGAAAATGAAACAGTCCGGCGCACTGTTGGCCGGCGAGATGAGCGGGCACATTTTTTTCAAGGAACGCTGGTTCGGTTTCGACGACGGCATTTACAGCGCCGCACGGCTGCTGGAAATCCTCAGCAAGGAAAAATCTTCGGCCGAGGAGCTGTTCGCGACCTTCCCGAACGATATTTCCACGCCGGAAATCAATATCCATGTGACCGAAGAGAGCAAATTCAGCATCATTGATGCACTGCACGATGCCCAGTGGGGCCCAGGCGCCGACCTGACCACCATTGACGGCGTGCGGGTCGACTACGCCAAAGGCTGGGGCCTGGTGCGCGCGTCCAACACCACACCGGTGCTGGTGCTGCGCTTCGAGGCCGATGACGAGGCGGAACTGCAGCGCATCAAGGCTGTGTTCCATGCCCAACTGAAACGCGTTGCACCTGATCTCCAACTACCGTTCTGATTGCTGATTCACCCGGAGCCCTGAATGACCCTCGAACGCGATGCCGCCGCCAACACTGCCAAGGTCCTGTCCGAAGCGCTGCCTTACATCCGCCGATACGTCGGCAAGACCCTGGTGATCAAATACGGCGGCAACGCGATGGAAAGCGAGGAGCTGAAAACCGGCTTCGCCCGCGACATCGTGCTGATGAAGGCCGTGGGCATCAACCCGGTGGTCGTGCACGGCGGTGGCCCGCAGATCGGTGATCTGCTCAAGCGTCTGTCGATCGAAAGCCACTTCGTCGACGGCATGCGCGTTACCGACGCCGCGACCATGGATGTGGTGGAAATGGTCCTCGGGGGTCAGGTCAACAAAAGCATCGTCAACCTGATCAACCGTCACGGCGGCAGCGCCATCGGCCTGACCGGTAAAGACGCCGGGCTGATTCGTGCGAAGAAGCTCACCGTCACCCGCCAGACCCCGGAGATGACCCAACCGGAAATCATCGACATCGGCCATGTGGGCGAAGTGGTCGGGATCAACACCGAACTGCTGAACCTGCTGGTCAAAGGCAACTTCATCCCGGTGATCGCGCCGATCGGTGTGGGTGAAAACGGCGAGTCGTACAACATTAACGCTGACCTGGTGGCTGGCAAGGTTGCCGAAGCGCTGAAAGCCGAGAAGCTGATGCTGCTGACCAACATCGCCGGCCTGATGGACAAGTCGGGCACCGTACTGACCGGCCTGAGCACCCAGCAGGTCGACGACCTGATCGCCGACGGCACCATCTACGGCGGCATGCTGCCGAAGATTCGCTGTGCACTGGAAGCGGTTCAGGGCGGCGTGGGCAGCTCGCTGATTATCGACGGCCGCGTTCCGAATGCGATCCTGCTGGAAATCTTCACCGATACCGGTGTGGGTACGCTGATCAGCAATCGCAAGCGTCCATAAGCGCTCGCGCAAATAAAAAGACCCCGCTCAGCCTGGCTGAGCGGGGTCTTTATTTTGCCTGAAGCTGCGATCAGACGCCGAACTGGGCGCGATAGGCTTCAACGGCCGGCAGGTGCTGCTTGAGCTGCGGGTCGTCTGCCAGGAATTCCAGCACCTGGTTCAGCGACACGATGCTGATGACCGGAATGCCGAAATCACGTTCGACTTCCTGAATGGCCGACAGCTCACCGTTGCCGCGCTCCTGACGGTTCAGGGCGATCAGCACGCCGGCAGCCTTGGCGCCGTCCTGGGAAGCGATGATCTGCATCACTTCACGGATCGCGGTGCCGGCAGTGATCACGTCGTCGATGATCAGCACGTCGCCGGTCAACGGCGCGCCGACCAGGCTGCCACCTTCGCCGTGGGCCTTGGCTTCCTTGCGGTTGAAGCACCAAGGCAGGTCACGGTTGTGGTGCTCGGCCAGCGCCACAGCAGTAGTTGCCGCCAGCGGGATGCCTTTGTAGGCCGGACCGAACAGCACGTCGAACGGAATGCCGCTCTCGGCGATGGCTGCGGCGTAGAAACGACCCAGCTGCGCCAGCGCGGAGCCCGAGTTGAACAGGCCGGCATTGAAGAAGTAAGGACTGGTGCGCCCGGACTTCAGGGTGAACTCACCGAAGCGCAAAACGCCGCGATCGATGGCAAAACGAATGAAATCGCGCTGATACGCTTGCATGAAAAAAACCCCAAATACCACGGATTTAGCTAATTAGCTTGACGCCGTGTATCATACACGCACGCGATTTTTGGGGCCATTTATGCGGATCATCAGTGTGAACGTCAATGGTATTCAGGCTGCAGTCGAGCGCGGTTTGCTCAGTTGGCTGCAGGCACAGAATGCCGACGTCATCTGCCTGCAGGACACCCGTGCCTCCGCCTTTGAACTGGACGACCCAGCCTTCCAACTGGATGGCTACTTCCTTTATGCCTGCGATGCTGAAGTCCCTGCCCAAGGCGGCGTGGCTTTGTATTCGCGGTTGCAACCGAAGGCTGTCATCAGCGGTCTCGGATTCGAGACGGCCGACCGCTACGGGCGCTACCTGCAAGCAGATTTCGACAAAGTCAGTATTGCCACCTTGCTGCTTCCTTCGGGGATGAACGGCGATGAGGACTTGAACCAGAAGTTCAAGCTCATGGACGACTTCGGCAAGTACCTGGACAAACAGCGGCGCAAACGTCGCGAGTACATTTATTGTGGCTCGCTGTACGTCGCGCAGCAGAAGCTCGACATCAAGAACTGGCGCGACAGCCAGCAATCACCGGGCTTCCTGGCGCCGGAACGCGCCTGGATGGACGAGATTGTCGGCAATATGGGCTACGTAGATGCCCTGCGCGAAGTCAGCCGCGAAGGCGACCAGTACAGCTGGTGGCCGGACAACGAACAGGCCGAGATGCTGAACCTGGGCTGGCGCTTCGACTACCAGATCCTGACCCCGGGCCTGCGGCGCTTCGTGCGCAGTGCACGCCTGCCGCGTCAGCCTCGGTTCTCGCAGCACGCGCCGCTGATCGTCGACTACGACTGGACGCTGACCATCTAAGCGGCCTTTCGCAGACACAAAAAAACCGACTTCACCGTCGGTTTTTTTGTGGGCGATCGTTCGTTATTTGATCAACCGCCAGGTGAACGGATAACGATAAGGGAAGCCTTCGTTGGCTTTCACTCCGCCGATAATCGTCAGCACCAGCGCCGCAATGGCCAGCAGGCCAAACAGCACGAACCCGATAAGCAACAGCATCAGAACGAAGCAGACCATCGAAGCAATCGCCACGGTGATCTGGAAATTCAACGCTTCCTTGCCCTGGGCGTCGATGAACGGATCGGTCTCGCGCTTCATCTGCCACAGGACCAGCGGCCCGATCAGCGTGCCGAACGGAATCCAGATCCCCAGCAAGGCGGACAAGTGACAAAACATGGCCCATTGACGAACCTCCTGGCTCGGCTTGGGCAGCAACTCTTGCTCATCACTCATCGCGTCCTCCTTGCGGGTTACGAACCTGCTCAGTCGGCCAGTGCAGCCTTTTGCAGTTCGAAGATCTCGTTCATGCCTTTCTTGGCCAGCTCCAGCATCGCGTTCAGCTCTTCAGGCTGGAACGGCGCGCCTTCGGCGGTGCCCTGCACTTCGATGAAGCCACCAGTGCTGGTCATCACCACGTTGAGGTCGGTCTCGGCAGCGGAATCTTCAAGATAGTCCAGATCCAGCACCGGCTCGCCCTGGTACATGCCCACGGAAACGGCGCCGATCATTTGCTTGAGCGGGTCGCCGCCTTTCAGGCCGCCACGCTTCTTGATCACTTTCAGTGCATCGACCAGCGCAACCATGGCGCCGGTGATCGACGCGGTGCGGGTACCGCCATCGGCCTGGATCACGTCGCAGTCGACGTACAGGGTGACGTCGCCCAGCTTGGACATGTCCAGCGCGGCGCGCAGGGAACGGCCGATCAGGCGCTGTATTTCCAGGGTACGACCGCCCTGCTTGCCACGGCTCGCTTCACGCTGGTTACGCTCGCCGGTGGCGCGCGGCAGCATGCCGTATTCGGCGGTCAGCCAACCCTGGCCCTGGCCTTTGAGAAAACGCGGCACGCCGTTTTCGACGCTGACGGTGCAGATGACTTTGGTATCACCGAATTCGACCAGTACCGATCCCTCGGCGTGTTTGGTGTAGTTGCGGGTAATGCGGATCGAGCGGAGCTGATCGGCAGCGCGACCACTTGGACGTTTCATAGGAGATACCTGTACTGGGGACGGAAAACTGCGGACCATTATAGAGCCGCGCACCGCGCCTGGGCACTCGTTAAAAAATCCGGCCGACGACCGAAGGCCCTGAAACGCGCATTGCCGACGGCCTGCAGCCCTTTGTCACACCGTGTGTTTGGGCGCATCTGCCGCACTGCGCTACAATCCTGCGCCTTTGCTGCCAGTCGGCTTAAATTCATTGATATCGAGCTGCGGAGCTTCAATCCGCGCCGATCTGTATCGCGAGGTCACCCCATGGTGCACAGCATGACCGCCTTCGCCCGCGTCGAAAAAGCCGGCGTCCAGGGCACCCTGAGCTGGGAACTGCGCTCGGTCAACAGCCGTTACCTGGAACCCCACCTGCGCCTGCCGGAGTCGTTTCGCGACCTCGAAGGCGCTGTCCGCGAAGCCCTGCGCCAGGGCCTGTCGCGCGGCAAACTGGAATGCACCCTGCGTTTCACCGAGGAAAGCACCGGCAAGCCGCTGCAGGTGGATCGCGAGCGCGCCGCGCAACTGGTCGCCGCTGCCGAAACCGTTGCTGGCCTGATTAAGAACCCGGCTGCTCTGAACCCGCTGGAAGTGCTGGCCTGGCCAGGCGTACTGGTCGCCGACGCCACCGACCCGCAGGCGCTGAACGCCGAGGCGTTGGCCTTGTTCAATCAGGGCCTGAAAGACCTCAAGGCCGGCCGCGAGCGCGAAGGCGCGGAGCTGGCCCGCCTGATCAACGATCGCCTGACCGCCATCGAGGAAGATGTGGTGACCCTGCGCGAACTGGTTCCGCAGATGCTCGCCACCCAGCGCCAGAAAGTCCTCGACCGTTTCGCCGACATGAAGGCCGAGATGGATCCGCAGCGCCTGGAACAGGAAATGGTCATGCTCGCGCAAAAGAGCGACGTGGCCGAAGAACTGGATCGCCTGAGCACCCACATCATCGAAGTTCGCCGGGTGCTGAAATCCGGCGGCGCCGCCGGCCGGCGCCTGGACTTCCTGATGCAGGAGCTCAACCGCGAAGCCAACACACTGGGCTCCAAGGCCTTCGACCCGCGCAGCACCCAGGCGGCGGTCAACCTCAAGGTGTTGATCGAGCAGATGCGCGAACAAGTGCAGAATATTGAGTAAGGCTACCCCCGACATGACCCACAGCACCGGCACCCTGTACATCATTTCCGCCCCTTCGGGCGCGGGCAAGAGCAGTCTGGTCAAGGCCCTGACCGACGCCAACCCGGAAATCCGCGTTTCGATTTCCCACACCACCCGCGCCATGCGCCCGGGCGAAGTGGACGGCGTGAACTATCACTTCGTGACCCGCGAAGAGTTCGTGAAGATGGGTGAGCACGGCGACTTCCTGGAACGCGCCGAAGTCTTCGGCAACTTCTACGGCACCTCGCAAAGCCGTCTGCAGCAGACTCTGGATGAAGGTCACGACCTGATTCTGGAAATCGACTGGCAAGGCGCCGAGCAAGTGCGCAAGCTGATGCCGCAGGCCCGTTCGATCTTCATCCTGCCGCCATCACTGCAGGCCCTGCACCAGCGCCTGACCAACCGTGGCCAGGACAGCGACGAGATCATCGACGGCCGGATGCGTGAAGCGGTCAGCGAGATGAGCCATTACGTCGAGTACGACTACCTGATCATCAATGACGATTTCGCCCACGCGCTGGACGATTTGAAAGCGATTTTCCGCGCCAATCAGCTGCAACAGAAACGCCAACAAGTGCGGTTCGGCAAATTGCTGGCTGAATTGCTGGGCTGAAACAGCACTTCCCAAAACCGCTGCAAGGGCTTTACATTGGCACTTGCAGCGCGTTGAAGAGTCTGGTCAAAAAATCAGCGCTTCCCTAATCGCTGGTGATTTTTTAAACTGTTGAGTCCGCTCGCCCAACCGGGCAGCGCGCATATTGCATTCGCTCCGAGGAATACCATGGCCCGCGTAACCGTTGAAGACTGCCTAGAACACGTGGAAAACCGCTTTGAGCTGGTCATGCTCTCTACCAAGCGTGCCCGTCAACTGGCCACCGGCGGCAAAGAGCCCCTGGTTCAGTGGGAAAACGACAAACCGACCGTAGTTGCGCTGCGTGAAATCGCTGAAGGCCTGATGAGCTACGAGTTCATCGCCGAACAGGAAATCGTCCACGAAGACCCTGTCTTCGCTGCGTTCGAGGACGAGTCCAACGAGGCCGTCTAAGCCTATGCCTGGTCGACGTAGCACGGCGCGGGATCACAGCCTACGGCAGGAGACATCATGCCGAGCATAGACGCCCTCGCCGATCGCTTATCGACCTACCTCGGCAACGACCAGGTCAACCTGGTCCGCCGAGCGTATTTCTACGCCGAACAAGCCCACGACGGCCAAC
Organism: Pseudomonas sp. GW456-12-1-14-TSB6; assembly: GCF_059424205.1. Lineage (NCBI taxonomy): Bacteria > Pseudomonadati > Pseudomonadota > Gammaproteobacteria > Pseudomonadales > Pseudomonadaceae > Pseudomonas > Pseudomonas sp. GW456-12-1-14-TSB6. The sequence continues at coordinate 72,188 of NZ_JBWKZE010000007.1, read as the reverse complement.
GCCGCCGTAGCGGCGAGGCGTACGTCACGCATCCTCTTGCCGTGGCAAATATTCTTGCCGACATGCACATGGACCATCAGAGCCTGATGGCTGCGATGCTGCATGACGTGATCGAAGACACCGGTATCGCCAAGGAAGCGCTGCAAGCGCAGTTCGGTGAAACCGTGGCCGAACTGGTCGACGGGGTCAGCAAACTGACCCAGATGAACTTCGAAACCAAGGCTGAAGCCCAGGCGGAAAACTTCCAGAAGATGGCCATGGCCATGGCACGCGATATTCGCGTGATCCTGGTCAAGCTCGCCGACCGCCTGCACAACATGCGCACGCTGGAAGTGCTGTCCGGCGAAAAACGCCGGCGTATCGCCAAGGAAACCCTCGAGATCTACGCACCCATCGCCAACCGATTGGGCATGCACGCGATCCGCATCGAATTCGAAGACCTCGGCTTCAAGGCGATGCACCCGATGCGTTCCGCGCGGATCTACCAGGCCGTCAAACGCGCCCGGGGCAACCGCAAGGAAATCGTCAACAAGATCGAAGAATCCCTCGGCCACTGCCTCGCCATCGACGGCATCCAGGGTGAAGTCAGCGGCCGCCAGAAACACCTTTACGGCATCTACAAGAAAATGCGCGGCAAGCGTCGGGCCTTCAACGAGATCATGGACGTCTATGCGTTCCGGATCATCGTCGACAAGGTCGATACCTGCTACCGCGTGCTGGGTGCTGTACATAATTTGTACAAACCGTTGCCGGGGCGCTTCAAGGATTACATCGCGATCCCCAAGGCCAACGGCTATCAGTCGCTGCACACCACGCTGTTCGGCATGCACGGCGTCCCGATCGAAATCCAGATCCGCACCCGTGAAATGGAAGAGATGGCCAACAACGGCATCGCCGCCCATTGGCTGTACAAATCCAGCGGTGACGAGCAGCCGAAAGGCACCCACGCCCGCGCCCGTCAGTGGGTCAAGGGCGTGCTGGAAATGCAGCAACGCGCCGGCAACTCGCTGGAATTCATCGAGAGCGTGAAGATCGACCTGTTCCCGGACGAGGTCTACGTGTTCACGCCCAAAGGCCGGATCATGGAGCTGCCCAAAGGCTCCACGGCTGTGGACTTCGCCTACGCGGTGCACACCGACGTCGGCAACAGCTGCATCGCCTGCCGGATCAACCGTCGTCTCGCACCGCTGTCCGAACCGCTGCAAAGCGGCTCCACGGTCGAGATCGTCAGCGCCCCCGGCGCACGTCCGAACCCGGCGTGGCTCAACTTCGTGGTCACCGGCAAGGCGCGGACGCACATCCGCCATGCGCTGAAACTGCAACGCCGCTCCGAATCCATCAGCCTCGGCGAACGCCTGCTGAACAAGGTGCTCAACGGCTTCGACAGCGCGCTGGAACAGATTCCGGCCGAGCGTGTGAAGGCGATGCTCACCGAGTACCGCCTCGAACTGATCGAAGACTTGCTGGAAGACATCGGCCTCGGCAACCGCATGGCCTACGTCGTGGCGCGCCGCCTGCTCGGCGAAGGCGAACAACTGCCAAGCCCGGAAGGTCCGCTGGCGATTCGCGGCACCGAAGGCCTGGTCCTCAGCTACGCCAAATGCTGTACGCCGATCCCGGGCGACCCGATTGTCGGTCACCTGTCAGCAGGCAAAGGCATGGTCGTGCACCTGGACAACTGCCGCAACATCAGCGAAATCAGGCACAACCCGGAAAAATGCATCCAGCTCTCATGGGCCAAGGATGTCACCGGCGAATTCAACGTCGAACTGCGCGTCGAGCTGGAGCACCAGCGCGGCCTGATCGCCCTGCTGGCCAGCAGCGTCAACGCAGCCGACGGCAATATCGAGAAGATCAGCATGGACGAACGCGATGGTCGCATCAGCGTTGTCCAGTTGGTGGTCAGCGTCCACGACCGTGTGCACCTGGCCCGCGTGATCAAGAAACTGCGCGCCCTGACCGGGGTGATCCGCATCACCCGCATGCGTGCATAACTCAATCATTACAAGGAGTCATACATGACCAAGACTGTTATCACCAGCGACAAGGCCCCGGCCGCCATCGGCACTTACTCCCAGGCGATCAAGGCCGGTAACACCGTTTATATGTCGGGTCAGATTCCCCTCGATCCAAAAACCATGGAACTGGTCGAAGGCTTCGAAGCCCAGACCGTCCAGGTGTTCGAGAACCTGAAAGCCGTGGCCGAAGCCGCCGGCGGTTCGTTCAAGGACATCGTCAAGCTGAACATCTTCCTCACCGACCTGAGCCACTTCGCCAAGGTCAACGAGATCATGGGCAAGTACTTCGACCAGCCGTACCCGGCGCGCGCCGCCATCGGCGTGGCAGCCCTGCCAAAGGGTTCGCAGGTTGAAATGGATGCCATTCTGGTCATCGAGTAATGCGCACGGCGCGGCTTCAGACGCCGCGCCGACTGCTCTGCGGTAAAGAAAAGGTTTTGAAAGGATTCCACCATGCGCAAAGCGCTTGCTCTCTCGCTGCTCGCCATTTTCCTCGGCGGTTGCGCCAGCAACCCTGCCGACCGTGACATCAGCGGCACCTGGATCAATCAGGTCGCCATCGATGCCGCTGCCAAGGGCGGCCCCCTGCGCGAAGCGCTTCAGGCTTACGGCCCGAACCTGGAGTGGGACGTCAACACCAAGGCCGGTCAGGCCCGCTACACCAACGGTTTCGAAAACGTCGAAGGTCGCTTGCTCGGCGAACAGTCCGGCGCCTGGAAAGTCGACTTCTATGGCAGCTCCGCCAGCGAGCTGAAACGCGACGGCGGCCAACTGCAACAAGCTGCCAACGAAAATGAACCGGAACAGGTCTTCGACCGCGCACAGATCCCGGTGCCGGACGGCGCACCGATCGGCGCCAGCTTCGAACGCGCGCTGTATTCCGCTTATCTGGGCGGCAACTGGACGATCACCAGCGGCCAGGGCGAAGGCGCCACCGTGCAGTTCCAGGCGGACGGTCAAGTCTCCGGCCTGCCGGGTGCCGACCGCTATGCGCTGTGCCTCGCAGGCGATTGCGCATCGATGAGCAGCGGCAACGACAGCATGTGGTTGCAGCAGAACGGCCAGGGCAACAACTGGATCTTTGTTCGCAAGGGCAAAGAGCTGGAAATCCTGCAGGCCGTGAACACGGCACTGGCGGACGAACAACCGCAGTTCACCCCGGGTGAACGCAAGTGGTTGCTCGAGAAGCAGTGATCGGCGCTTGAGACAAAAAAGGCGGGAGCAAGCATTTGCTTCCGCCTTTTTTACGACCGAAGATCAGCAGCGCCCCTCAAGAATCGCCGCATACCCCTCGCGATAACTCGGATACTTCGGCACCCATCCCAGCGCCTTCGCCCGGGCATTGCTGCAACGCTTGCTGCCGGTGCGACGCACGCTCTCGTCTTCCGACCACTCGGTGACACCCAGATACTCACGCAGCCACGCTACCACCTCGGCCAGCGGCGCCGGCGCATCGTCCACGCCGATATAGATGTCATCCAGCGCCCCGCCTCTGCGAGCCGCTTCCAGCAGAAACGCCATCAACCCCGCCGCGTCATCGGCATGGATGCGATTGCCATACAGCGGCGGATCGACCGCCACGCGATAACCCCGACGCACCTGGGTCAGCAGCCATTCACGACCAGGGCCATAAATACCCGTCAGGCGCACGATGCTCGCAGGAATGCCGCTGTTGAGCGCAACCTGCTCGGCCTCCAGCATCACCCGTCCGGAATAACCAGCGGCGACGGTTTCGGATTTTTCATCGACCCATTCGCCGTTCTGCTGCCCGTAAACACTGCTGCTGGAAACGAACAGCAACCGCTCAGGCTCCTGACCGTAATCGTTCAGCCAACCCAGCACATGCTGCAAACCCTGCACATAAGCCGCGCGATAACCGGCCTCATCGTGATCGGTGGCCGCCGCGCTATACACCAGGTAATCGATAGCGCCCACCGGCCAGGTCTCGGGGCAATCTTCATTGAACAAGTCACCGGCGACACCGATAACGCCGTCCGGCAAACGTGAAATATCACGGCGCAGGCCGTAGACCTGGAAGCCGGCAGCCAGCAATTGCGTGGCCAGACGACTGCCGACATCACCACAACCGGCGATCAAAACAGAAGGCGCGGACATCAAAAATCTCCCATCGGAAAGCGACAGACTAGCCTCGGCAAAGGACGAGCGGCTAGCAATGAAGGAAAAAAAGCAACTCTATTACTTCTGTTAACAAGAATTACTTGCAATAATGCACGCCACTTTTGTTCTCGGCCTCACGAGGCCTGGAAGAGCATTACCGTTTTTCTATCTCAGGTCCGGCCAGCATGACACGCATTCAAAACTCCGCTTCGCCAACCAACCGACCTCGCGCCTGGAGCGCCGTGGCTGCCCTGCTGCTCAGCCTGATGCTGGCGCCGGTCGCCGCCTTCGCTGACGCACAAGCCCCGGCCGCGCCAGCCGCCACCGAGCAAAACGCTCCGGCCGCTGCACCTGCCGCGACCGACCCGGTGCAGGCCGTCGAGGCCGGCGCTGCCGACGCGCCGGAAGTCCTCGAAGCCGACAACACCCTGGGCATGGCCCACGACCTGTCGCCATGGGGCATGTACCAGAACGCCGACGTCATCGTTAAAGCCGTGATGATCGGTCTGGCCATCGCCTCGATCATCACCTGGACCATCTGGATCGCCAAGGGCTTCGAGCTGATGGGCGCCAAACGCCGTCTGCGCGGTGAGATCGCCAACCTGAAAAAAGCCGCTTCCCTCAAGGAAGCCAGCGCCACAGCCGCGAAAGAAGGCACGCTGGCCAACCTGCTGGTGCATGACGCGCTCGAAGAAATGCGCCTGTCCGCCAATGCCCGCGAGAAGGAAGGCATCAAGGAACGCGTCAGCTTCCGCCTCGAGCGTCTGGTTGCCGCCTGTGGCCGCAACATGAGCAGCGGCACCGGCGTCCTCGCCACCATCGGTTCCACCGCACCGTTCGTCGGTCTGTTCGGTACCGTGTGGGGCATCATGAACAGCTTCATCGGCATCGCCAAAACCCAGACCACCAACCTTGCCGTCGTAGCACCGGGTATCGCTGAAGCGCTGCTGGCTACCGCACTGGGTCTGGTAGCCGCGATTCCTGCCGTGGTCATCTACAACGTCTTTGCCCGCTCCATCGCCGGTTACAAGGCTCAGGTGTCCGATGCATCAGCTCAGGTGCTGCTGCTGGTCAGCCGCGACCTCGACCACCAGCCTGAGCGCAACAGCTCGCAACCGCACATGGTGAAAGTGGGGTAATCGGCCATGGGCCTGCATTTGAAAGAAGGCGCAGACGACGATCTGGCCGAGAACCACGAAATCAACGTCACGCCGTTCATCGACGTGATGCTGGTGCTGTTGATCATCTTCATGGTGGCCGCGCCGCTGGCCACCGTGGACATCAAGGTTGACCTGCCTGCCTCGACCGCCAAACCGGCGCCGCGGCCGGAGAAACCGGTGTTCCTCAGCGTGAAGGCTGACCAGCGCCTGTTCATTGGCGATGACGAAGTGAAAGCCGAAACCCTCGGCGCCGTCCTTGACGCCAAGACCCAGGGCAAGAAAGACACGACGATCTTCTTCCAGGCCGACAAAGGTGTGGATTACGGCGACCTGATGAGCGTGATGGATAACCTGCGCGCTGCCGGTTACCTGAAGGTCGGTCTGGTCGGACTCGAGAGCGCAGTCAAGAAATGATCACCACGCGCCATAAGCTGACGCGTTACAGCGGTAGCCTGGCCGTGGTGCTGGGTGTTCACGCGCTGGCCATCGCGCTGGCGCTGAACTGGAACGTCCGCCCGCCCATCGAATTGCCGCCGCAGGCAATGATGGTCGAGCTGGCACCGGTTCCGGCCCCGCCACCGCCCGCACCGCCGAAAGTCGTCACGCCACCGCAGCCACCGGCTCCGGTTGAGGAACTGCCGATCCCGAAACTGGCCGAAGCGCCGAAAGCCGAGATCGCGGTGCCCAACCCCAAGCCCAAGCCGAAACCCAAACCGCCGAAGCCGATCGAGAAGAAACTGCCCGATCCGCCGAAGGAGAAACCGTCCGAAGAGAAGCCGGCCGATACCCAGCCGACTCAGGCCCCGACGGAGAAATCCGCCCAGCCTGCACCGGGCCCGTCGCCTGCACAATTGGCCGCCAAGGCCAGCTGGCAAGGCACCCTGCTCGCGCATCTGGCCAAGTACAAGAAGTACCCGGCCAGCGCTCAGGCACGGGGCAAGGAAGGCTTGAACCGGTTGCGTTTCGTGGTTGATGGCGAAGGCAACGTGCTGTCGTTCGAACTGGTGAGCCGCTCCGGCAACGCCGATCTGGACCGGGCCACCCTGGAAATGATCCGCCGCGCCCAGCCGCTGCCCAAGCCACCGGCGGACATGCTGACCAATGGCGCGATCGAAATCGTTGCGCCGTTTGTGTACTCGCTGGAGCGCCGCCGCTGATTCGCACTCGCGAAGCCCGGCCTGATCCAGCCCAAAAGGCACCGAAAGGTGCCTTTCGCTTATCCATCCACGGCAAACCGGCATTGCCCGGTGTCGCATTCATCACTCAGTCTGATAACGTGCGTCTATCGATTGCAGCCGGTATGCTTGGCCCGCATCTTCATGGACGCTTGCTATGACTCTCACAGAATTACGCTACATCGTTACCCTCGCCCAAGAGCAGCATTTCGGCCACGCGGCCGAGCGTTGCCACGTCAGCCAGCCGACCCTGTCGGTGGGCGTGAAAAAGCTTGAAGACGAACTCGGTGTGCTGATTTTCGAGCGCAGCAAAAGCGCCGTGCGCCTGACCCCGGTCGGTGAAGGCATCGTCGCCCAGGCGCAGAAAGTGCTGGAGCAGGCCCAGGGCATCCGCGAACTGGCCCAGGCCGGCAAGAACCAGCTGACCGCCCCGCTGAAAGTCGGCGCGATCTACACCGTCGGCCCGTACCTGTTCCCGCACCTGATTCCACAACTGCACCGGGTCGCCCCGCAGATGCCGTTGTACATCGAAGAAAACTTCACCCACGTGCTGCGCGACAAACTGCGCAACGGCGAGCTGGACGCGATCATCATCGCCCTGCCGTTCAACGAAGCCGACGTGCTGACCCTGCAACTCTACGACGAGCCGTTCTACGTCCTGATGCCGGCCCAGCACCCGTGGACCCAGAAAGAATCCATCGACGCCGCGCTGCTCAACGACAAGAGCCTGCTGCTGCTCGGCGAAGGCCACTGCTTCCGCGATCAAGTGCTGGAAGCCTGCCCGACCCTGACCAAGGGCAACGACGGCGCCAAGCACACCACGGTCGAATCCAGCTCACTGGAAACCATTCGCCACATGGTCGCGTCCGGTCTGGGCATCTCGATCCTGCCGCTGTCAGCGGTGGACAGCCACCACTACGCCCCCGGCGTGATCGAAGTGCGCCCGCTGTCGGCACCGGTGCCGTTCCGCACCGTGGCCATCGCCTGGCGTGCGAGCTTCCCACGGCCGAAAGCCATCGAGATCCTCGCCGACTCCATACGCCTGTGCTCGGTCGCCAAGCCTGCCGCGCCGGTCACGGCCGGTTAAGCCAGCGTCATGACGGAGCTGTCGCAGGTCTCGGTCACCGCACTCAAGGGTGTCGGTGAAGCCATGGCCGAGAAACTGGCCAAGGTCGGTCTGGAAAACCTCCAGGACGTGCTGTTCCACCTGCCGCTGCGTTATCAGGATCGCACCCGCGTGGTGCCGATCGGCGCGTTGCGGCCGGGACAGGACGCCGTGGTCGAAGGCACCGTCAGCGGCGCCGACGTGGTCATGGGCCGGCGTCGCAGCCTCGTCGTGCGTTTGCAGGACGGCACCGGCGGACTGAGCCTGCGCTTCTACCACTTCAGCAACGCGCAGAAAGAAGGCCTCAAGCGCGGCACGCGGATTCGCTGCTACGGTGAAGCCCGGCCCGGCGCCTCGGGGCTGGAGATCTACCACCCGGAATACCGCGCCATCAACGGCGACGAACCGCCACCGGTGGATGAAACCCTGACCCCGGTCTACCCGCTGACCGAAGGCCTGACACAGGCCCGTCTGCGCCAGTTGTGCATGCAGACGTTAACCCTGCTCAAGCCATCCACCCTGCCCGACTGGCTGCCGAACGAACTGGCCCGCGACTATCAACTGGCGCCGCTGGCCGACGCGATCCGCTACCTGCACAACCCGCCCGCCGATGCCGACGTCGACGAACTCGCCCTCGGCCATCACTGGGCCCAGCATCGCCTCGCTTTCGAGGAACTGCTGACTCACCAGCTATCGCAGCAGCGCCTGCGCGAAAGCATGCGCTCCCTGCGCGCGCCGGCGATGCCGAAAGCCACCAAGCTGCCGGCGAAATACCTGGCCAACCTCGGCTTCAATCCGACCGGCGCGCAACAGCGGGTCGGCAACGAAATCGCCTACGACCTCAGCCAGCACGAACCGATGCTGCGATTGATTCAGGGCGACGTCGGCGCGGGTAAAACCGTGGTCGCCGCCCTCGCCGCGCTGCAAGCGCTGGAGGCTGGCTACCAGGTCGCGCTGATGGCGCCGACCGAGATCCTCGCCGAGCAGCACTTCATCACCTTCAAACGCTGGCTCGAACCGCTGGGCATCGACGTGGCGTGGCTGGCCGGCAAGCTCAAGGGCAAGAACCGCGTCGCCGCGCTGGAACAGATCGCCAGCGGCACGCCGATGGTGGTCGGCACCCACGCGCTGTTCCAGGACGAAGTGCAGTTCAAGAACCTCGCGCTGGTGATCATCGACGAACAACACCGCTTCGGCGTGCAGCAACGTCTGGCACTGCGGCAGAAAGGCGTCGGCGGGCGCATGTGCCCGCATCAACTGATCATGACCGCCACGCCGATTCCGCGGACGCTGGCGATGAGCGCCTACGCCGACCTCGACACCTCGATCCTCGACGAACTGCCGCCCGGCCGAACCCCGGTCAACACCGTGCTGGTCACCGACACCCGCCGCGTCGAAGTCATCGAACGGGTGCGCAGCGCCTGCGCCGAGGGCCGTCAGGCCTATTGGGTGTGCACGCTGATCGAAGAGTCCGAAGAGCTGACCTGCCAGGCCGCCGAAACCACTTTTGAAGACCTGACGGCCGCCCTCGGCGAACTGAAGGTCGGGCTGATCCACGGCCGCATGAAACCCGCCGAGAAAGCCGCCGTCATGGCCGAATTCAAGGCCGGCAACCTGCAACTGCTGGTCGCCACCACCGTGATCGAAGTCGGTGTGGACGTACCCAACGCCAGCCTGATGATCATCGAAAACCCTGAACGCCTGGGCCTCGCGCAGCTGCACCAGTTGCGCGGCCGCGTCGGTCGGGGCAGCGCGGTCAGCCATTGCGTGCTGCTCTACCATCCGCCGCTGTCACAGATCGGCCGCCAGCGCCTGGGCATCATGCGCGAGACCAACGACGGTTTCGTCATCGCCGAAAAAGACCTCGAACTGCGCGGCCCCGGCGAAATGCTCGGCACCCGCCAGACCGGCCTGCTGCAATTCAAGGTCGCCGACCTGATGCGCGACGCCGATCTGCTGCCTGCCGTACGCGATGCCGCCCAGGCCTTGCTCGAACGCTGGCCCACCCACGTCAGCCCGTTGCTCGACCGCTGGCTGCGACACGGGCAGCAATACGGCCAAGTGTGAGCACCGTCGCAGTTTCTGACAGCTCGTTCCAACCAAGCTGGTTATACTCCTGCAATTGTTTCAAAAACGGATACAGACCATGACCGAAGCTGCTCTCGCCCCCGAATCACCGCACGCTCCGTCTGTTATTCGGCTGCTGCTCAACAAGCTGGGCGTCGCCTACGAAGAAGTGCTCGACCACCACGGCCTCAACGCCTCGCGCAAAGTGCAGGCGGTGTTGCTGGACGACGCGGTCGGTGCGCTGATGGTGCTGTTTCCACAGAGCCAGTTGCTGGATCTCAACCGCCTCGCCGAGCTGACGGGCCGTCGCCTGACCGCCGTGTCCACCGAACGCCTGGAAAAGATGCTCGGCAAACACAGCCTGAGCCTGCTGCCGGGCCTGCCGGCGCTGACCAGCTCGCCGTGCCTCTACGAAGAAGGCCTGCTGCGCGAGCCGAAGTTGCTGATCAACTCCGGCGAGCCGGGCCTGCTGCTGGAAATCGCCAGCGAAGACTTCAAGACCATGCTGACCAAGGCCAGCGCCGCCAACTTTGGCGAAGCCCTGAGCAGCATCCGCCCGAACCTCGACCGCCCGGACGATGACCGCGAGGAAATCACCCAGGCCGTGCAGGCGTTCACCGCGCGACGCATCCAGCAGCGTCTGGAAGCGACCATCGAAATTCCGCCGCTGGCGGAAACCGCACAAAAAATCATCAAGCTGCGCGTCGACCCCAACGCCACCATCGACGACATCACCGGCGTGGTCGAAACCGACCCGGCACTGGCTGCGCAGGTAGTGAGCTGGGCGGCGTCGCCGTACTACGCCTCGCCGGGCAAGATCCGTTCGGTGGAAGACGCGATCGTCCGCGTGCTGGGCTTCGATCTGGTGATCAACCTGGCGCTGGGCCTGGCCCTCGGCAAGACCCTGAGCCTGCCCAAGGATCACCCGCAACACACCACGCCGTACTGGCAACAGTCGATCTACACCGCCGCCGTCATCGAAGGCCTGACCCGCGCCATGCCGCGTGCCCAGCGCCCGGAATCCGGCCTGACCTACCTCGCCGGCCTCCTGCACAACTTCGGCTACCTGCTGCTGGCCCACGTGTTCCCGCCGCACTTCTCGCTGATCTGCCGCCACCTGGAGGTCAACCCGCACCTGTGCCACAGCTATGTCGAGCAACACCTGCTGGGCATCAGCCGCGAACAGATCGGCTCCTGGCTGATGCGCTACTGGGACATGCCGGACGAACTGGCCACCGCCCTGCGCTTCCAGCACGACCCGAACTACGACGGCGCCTACGCCGAATACCCGAACCTCGTCTGCCTGGCCGTGCGCCTGTTGCGCAGTCGCGGGATCGGCTCCGGCCCGGATGAAGACATTCCGGATGCGCTGCTGGAACGCGTTGGCCTGACTCGCGACAAGGCCAATGATGTGGTCAGCAAAGTCCTGGAAGCCGAAGTCCTGCTGCGTGAACTGGCTTCGCAGTTCAGCCAGGCTTAAAGCATTCTTCGGAACGTCAACCAGGGCCTGTTTTGATTGCAGATTGGGCCCTGGCTCCACAGATTTCGGCCACTTTGCCAGCAACGACAGCAAACAAGCGCCCTGCTATGATTTGACGGCATTCAGAGGAATTTCCGATGACCCAAACAGATGCTGTCAGCGTTGCGAGCGAAGTGCGCAAGCTTGCCAAAGACAACAAGGTTACAGCCAGTCGTGACGGCATGAGTCGTATGGCCGTGGGGATTACCCGCTTGTCTGGCGATGTCGTCGAGCTGGATGGCATCGAACAGTTGCTCGTCAATCTCAAGCGAAAAGGCGTTCTGAGCAAATCTGAAATCCTGGCGCTCCAAGGGCGCTATCTTCAGGAAAGGCGTGCACAGAAACGTAGCGCATGACTTTTGATCCATTCGGCGACTTCGACAAGGCTGGATATCTTCAAAACTCGCTGCAACTGAAAGATCCCGTTGAAGTAAAAGAGTCAGAGCATCTTTCGTTCGAATTGAGTATCGAAGAGGCGCTTGCCTATCTGGCCAAGAAAAAGCCAATCGATTACCAGACTGTACTCAAGGTTCACGAAATCCTGTTCTCCGGCTTCTATCACTGGGCAGGAAAAGACCGGAACGAGCTTGTCCCTCACCTGGCAGTCTTCAAGGGCTCTCTCGACGACCCTCGCAGCACCGTCTTCGAGCGCCCGGACTCCATCAAAATGTCTGTCGACTATGCGCTCAAGCTCGCATCAGACAAAAAACGCTTCAGAGACCATCCCGGTGGAGTGATGGGCCAACTGGCTTTCGCACACCCCTTCCTGGACGGCAATGGACGCGCGATTCTATTGGTCTTCATGGAACTCTGTTATCGAGCCGGGTTCGCCATCGACTGGTCAAGAACAAACAAAGACGACTACTTGCGGGCACTCAGCGACGAGATCCGAGAACCTCGCGAAAGGCATCTCGATAACTACCTCAACCCGTTCGTAGTCGATATATCCAGTCGTGACGAATGGCCAGAGACCATTAGTGGCATCCGAGGCCTGGATGGCCTTGACAAGGAAGACATCGCTTACGAGAAGCTGGACAACCCGAAAGTCCAGCAGATCTACAAGACATACCGGGGCCAGCCACTGGACGCCGAGCCTCCCGAGCCCGAAAGCTGAAGAGGCAGGCCTGTCCCGACAAGCTGCCTGAAAGCCCTATGACTTCGGCTTGGCCTTCCGCGGCTTCAAATACTTCATCAACCCCTGAAACCACATCACCAGCGCCGGATTTCCCTTCAGCTGTATCGACTTGTCCTGAATCCCCTGCATGAACGCCAGCTGCTTGTTCTTCGCCTGCATCGTGGCAAACCCGAACGCCGCGTCTTTAAAGGCAATCGCAAACGCCGGCTCCGCCACCACCCCGGACTTGCTGGTAATGCGCTGGTCCTTCACCACGAAATGCCGCGCCACCTTCCCGTCCAGAGTCTGCAGCTGAAACACCAGATCCTTGTCATCCAACTGCTGCTGGAACGCAGGATTTGTCCGACTGGCCTTACCCATCAACAGACCCAGCATCCACAGAAGAAAACGAAATTTCATGCGCACAGCCTCAAAAGGAAAATGAACGGCTGGGGGAGTGTAAGGGATTCGGATGAATTCGCCACTATCCTGGATTGATAGAAGACGATGCAGGTCTTTTCTCGCATGATGACTACCAAGTCACGCTTCCAAACCCTTGAGCCTGATCGTTCCCACGCTCCGCGTGGGAATGCCTCCCGTGACGCTCCGCGTCACACCATCCCCCCGTCCTACACCTGAAGAAACACATTCCTGTAGGAGCAGCCGATAGCAGTGGTTTCTTGTTCCTCTACCCCGCAAATCCTTGGGAAATCTCCTTCAAACTGCGGTGCTGTCCATGAACTAGGCGTGCTTGAGGTTCATCGATAACCTCTTTCCGTCACCGCAAAATCGGTGACTCGGACGTGCAAGTCCGGAATCGATGCACATCAGTTATAGCCATTCACCGAGTGTTTTCTTATGCTCGCGAATCGTTATGGCGGCTGTGTGTGGGAGATCTTCGGGTCTGCCGGGTTTATCGATTACCGGTCTTGCACACCTATACACAGCTGCCACCTCATTCGAAGTGCAAGCGAGAGGTTGCTAGCTCCATCAATCGGTAAATTCCAATGATCAAACCAACACCCAACCCTCCTGAAATCCCAGAAACCTCCCCCTACGAATCTCCCGATTCGAAGAAACTCCACGAAGCCGCCGAACGCGCCCTCGACCACCATTTCAAACCCACCACCCCACGCCCCAAACGCCTGGGCGGCCTGTTCGCCCTCTGCCCCAACGCCGACGCCGAAGCCCTCATGGCCAACGCCTCCGAAGACCTGCTCTCCATCAGCGCCTTCGCCGCCAACCTGGCCGACGACCTCGACGGCCCCCGCCGCTCGATGGCACTGGGCCTGAGCAGAATGGCGGACGGCGTGCGCTTGATGGTGGAAGGCACGCTCGATCACATTGAGTTTCGGGAGTATCAGGCCAAGCCGTAGCTGAATCGCGGGCGACAAAAAGGGGACGTTGAGTCCCCTTTTCCAACTTTCCAATTCCTCACCACTTACAGCCCGTCTCCGGTGAGAAATCCATACTGAAATCGTGTTCGAAGGAGTACTTCTTCCCGGTTTTGTAGTTCGTATAAGTCATTCCATAGACCCGGGCACCCTGACTGACCATTTCATACTCACCCGTCAGCGCGCCCTCCGAAACCTCAACCCAAGTCGTCGTGAACTGATACGGACGATCCTCTGCCAGAATTTCTTGCTCGGTATTCCGATGCACCAGAGAAATAGCCTTCTTCGACTTGCTGTACCTGACAGCCGCTCCGCTCCATTTGGAGAAGGAGTCGTAATAGGTTCTGAGTTCGAAATTGATGCTTTTGGCACTTTCTTGCGAACGGAAGCAATAAATCTCCGTCGAGACTTCACTGTGCGCCGCCATAGGAAAGAGAACAAACAGTGCAGCAGATAAAACTCGCATTGATATCAATCTGATCGTTCCTTCAACGATTCAGAGGTAACTGAAAACGCATTCGCACTGCGCAGTTAGCGATGTCCTCCCGGAACACACGCTCACTCATTTCGCAGTGCCCATCGACGTATTGCCTCCATAACGGTTCGTCAAAGTTGTCACCCCCCAATCGCGCCATGGAAGCCGTCAGACCTTTTTCTCGATCCTGCCCCGCCATGACCGACGCAGCTTTGTAAAAGCCGTCCAGGGGTAACCCAGTCTGTAGAGCGATTAACTCTCCCAACCGGGCATTGGTTGTTTGCACCAGGCACCCAAGCCTTTCGATAGGCGCCTCTGCACCGGGCAAGGCCGACTGATAGATATCCTCGCAATACGCCTCTTTAAAGCGCACCCACTTCTTTTGCACATCGGTCAGTTGCTTCTTGTCAGCCGGCGCCAAACTGACCAGCGCTTTCTTGTATTGCTCATTCAGCACTGCATCGACTTTTTCGAAAGTCTGTTGACCGCAAATGATCATATCGGGATTGGAAAAGCTGTCGGGATTGCAGGTTTCCTGGGCATGCGCAGGAACCAGCAAAGCAGCCAAAGAAACACCCGCGACCAGCCCAAAGAACGCCTTGAGTTTGATCATGATCCGGATACTCCGGCACTGCGCTCAGCTACCCGAGCAGGAATCTTCGAAGCCTTTCCCGCGTCCGACATACGCGATGCGTATTGCTTGTACGCCGCCGATGCCCGCTCTTTATCGTTTATGGCCCAATAGCTGTCTGCGAGATTCAGGTAAGCCACCGTCCGTTCCGGGTTGTGGGCAATCACCGCATTCAGTAACTGGATAGACTCCGTGTAATAACCCGCCTCGCCCAGCAGAAAACCGACATCGTTGGACCAACCAGGTTGCTGCGAGAAGAAGTACTTTCCGACGATATAACTTTCCGGAGAGCAGGCGCTATGCGAGTCATATCCCATCAACATATAACTCATAACCTCCTTGAACGAGCTGCTATCGCCCTTTCGATAGGCTGCCAGCGCTCTATCCAGCAGGTCAGCCGAACCGACAGTCATCAGTTTTTTATAACCGCCCTGAGGGCTGCCAACGTTTGCAGCCCACAACTTTTCAAGCGCTTCAAGGCCGTTGAATGAAGCCAGAGTGGTTGGGCCCAACGTCTCAATCGGCAGCTCCGCTACGCTCACAAGCGAGCGATCGCAGTAGTGGTTATTGACCACTTGCAGCACTTTCTTCAGCTCAAACTCCTTTGAGCCTTTATTGAAGGTGAACAAAAGATTGAAGTTATAAACAGCGTTGTCTTCTTCGTTGGTCACCAGCGCAATGTAGTCCCCTGCCTCAACGAACCGCTGTTTGACCAGAACCTCTTCCTCTTGCGGATCCACAACCGTCATGGCTCCAGGCCGGCCGTTGAAAACCCGCACGCTAAAACTATCCAGAAGATCAGACGAGTACTGACTCTTCGTCAGCGGCAAAGCCTTGGACGTATCGAGCAATATGTCCTCATTACGTGCTTGCACCGGCGCGATCAACAACCGGTTGGATGCCTCGTCCGCGCCTCCCGCCAGAACGAACACGTTTTGCCGTGACCCATCCCCCAATAGGCTTGCCGGGATTTCCTTGAGGACTTGGGGTGCTGCAAACGCGTGTGGTGCGAAAGCCACGGACGCGGCAATGGCCAGAAGGCCACCGAGTAGAACTGAACATCCTTTCACGCTGTAACTCCGTTCGGTCTTCGCAGGCTTACTAAAAAGCCATGCTGCGCACCGCTGTTTTGATTTGTTCAAAGCCTTCGGCGCTGATCGCCAATGAGGTTGATGAACCCGATTCTGCCGAACCGATCAGCACCTGTTCGTTATGCATCAAGCAGAAGGTGATACGGCTGAACTGACGTGGATTCTTGCCGTGGTAACCAATGACGAATCCTGATGAACTTGCGCTCTGCAGGGATTCGAAAGTGAAGGATTGCGGATCACCGGCCAACAACGTCGGCTCCCAACCATGATCGGTCAGGGTCGCCGGGCATTTAAGGTCGTTACTCTCTCGCACTAGTTGCAACTCAATCGCGTCATCAAGCGGCGGCTTCTGAGTGGTGAGCGCGGAAAAGTTGTTGGTGTTTTCACACATGACACCGAACCAGGGCTGGCTCAGGTTTGTGGGCTTTTCGAAACTCCACTCATAACCCGTCGAGGTCTGCGCTTGCGATAAACGCGGAGCGCTAGAGGTTTCAGGCACTTGTTTGGCCGCAATGAATACCAGATCAGGTGTATTGAACTGCAACCATTGATCTTTCGAGAGCGTCATTGAGAACCGGCAAGGTGTCATGTCGACCGCAACTTCGGTTGGGCCTTGCGCGATCTGCGACTGACCCGACGCATTGCCCACCGAGACAACACTTGCGGCGGCATGACTGGCCTGCGCGAAAGTAGCAACGCCGATCAGCAATACCCGCAGAAATCGAGGCCTTACGAAACCCGGTATCGACAAGTCAGGCACAGTTCCACTCACTTGGAATTTAACGGCAAAGAATCGCGACACATCCGCGCTTCGAGTTTCAAATGCAATGGCTCGCCTTGATCGGCTCTGGAACTTGCGACTTCAATCGCGCCACACTGTCGACGCCCGACCGATAACCTTTGTCAGCCGCCATTTGATAACAGGCTAGCGCCCGGGACATATCCTTCGTTCCCAACTCGCCACCCTCAAAAGTAGATGCCAGATAAAACATCGCTTCCTTGGAGCCCATGGTAATCGCCCGAATGACCTGCTCTTCTGCCTGCTTGGGATGGAGGCAAGGACCGTTATAGTCGGTGGAGTTTCCTGAGCAAAGAAACGTGGCATAGCCCAACGCACCACTCGGTATTTTCGAGGCCGCTTTGAACAACGCCTCAACCTTGCTGGTTTCCAACTGAGATGCCATCTGCGAAAGACTCAAGCTTGCCGCTGATAGACTCGCCTCAGGGTCACCCGATTCTGCCGCACAGACATAATTTTCCAGGGACGCTTCTAACAATTCCGCAGTCAGACGGTATTGCTCAAGCGAACCCAGCCCTCCCAAAGCCTCGGCACGTTGATCACAGAAGTTCTCGGCACGGCTCATTGCCGGGTTACGTGTTGCAACAAGATCCTTCTCGCTGATCGACCAGTCTTCAACGCCTTCAAGCACCCAGCACGCCTGACGAGAGAAATTGAAGATTTTTACATTGCTGTTGCCCGCCCGCTTATCGACCACGTTGACGTGACTGTCATCGACCTCTTCAATCTCGACTCCAGGTGTCTTGCCGGGTGTGATGGCGGCCATCAGCGGGTAGGTGAAAGAAGCTCCGCTGACACCCGAGGTCGAAGGCTCAAAGGTACTACCGTCCTTGCCTGCAACCGGCTTCAACACTAGTGACTTGACCGTCATCGCAGTGAGACGGCGCTGTGATTCACTGCTGGCGGAAAACGCTGTCAGGAAAGCAGGGAATTCCTCCGAAGGACAAGCGCCGTTGGCCGGCGCCGTCGAAGTGCTCTTGTCGGATGCAAGAACAGGGACGATCTTGTCCAGGTACGCCGAGCGCTCGCGGCTCATTCTGGTGATGCACGAGCTGACCGTGACCACATGCGCTGGCATTCCCGTCTCGATCTCGAATGCCTCCAACGTACAATTCGCATCGCGCAATTTCAGCCACGCGCGTTGCGACTCTTTAACCTTCGCCGCGTACTCCGCGCCCAATGCCGGATCTGCCCGATAATCAGACTCAAGCCGCGCCATCAATTGCTTGTAGCTGAGGTTCAACTGCGTATCGGCAGCCTTCTTCGCCGCCTCCGAGCAGGGCACCATCTCTAGGCTTGAGGTGACATGACTGCAGTCATCCTGCGCGTACACTGCTGAAACAGGCAGCAGCACGGCCAGCAGGGTAAAAACAAAACGTTTCACTGTGTTCTTCCTTGAGTCATTCAGGCTTTGCGTTTGGCGAACCGGGTGACGCATTGCTTGGGTATGTTCATTTCCCAATAGGTGCTGAGCAACGCTTTACGTTTTTTGGGGCCGGGTCTATTCCGATCCCGCTACACACTGCCCATCCTGAAGATCAGGAGCTAGCGCCCGATTTCCCGACAGATACCAACTCGCAAGCGACTGACTCTCGCAATAAGTGTTCTTCTCGGCATCGTAATAAAACGCGACCTTGTGCTTGGTCATCCCACCCCGGTTGGGGACGAACAACTCGACGGCGAACACGACATCGGGCAAAGCAATTTTTCTATCCGACATCAGCATGGGTGGCCCCAGAAACTTACAGGGCACGCCGTCAAAAGGCAGATCCAACCGGCCGTCTTGATACTTGTAAATCGCGCAAATGCCATTCGGATCCTCAATCACCACGGCAGCCATCGTTCCCCCGCTCCAGCTCACCACGCCATCTGCAATGGCGCGAAAACTCTCGGCAGGCATTTGGTTTTCCTTCGTGAGTGCAGCGACCATAGCGGTGGGCATTGTATGGCTTGTACTGACACCGGTTGGAGCTGCGCTTGCGGACAACGCCCACGTCAACGCCAGGAACAACAGGGGAACGACTTTCACTTTGACTCTCCGATGGCGTGGCTGAGCGATGTACATGCACGACCCTTACTGCGCCGTACATTCAGGTTCAGCGAGATGTTCACCATCAACGCGGAATTTGCATAATTCGGTGGTTTCATTCACTCCAACCAACAACATCAGCTTGAAGGTCAACTGCAATTCGGTGTCGGAAAACGTGGCCCTATCCAATGAGACATCGGTGAAGCCGTTGTTAAAGTTCTTCCCTTCAATGTCGCAGAACTCCATCGAGTCGCTCGCAATCCCCTGTCCCCCAGGCTTGAGAATCTGAATATTGACGCGGGGGCTATCGAACGTTTGGTAATAACGGACCAGCTTTCCGGAAACTTGAGCGACATCGGCTTTGTATATATCGACGACCGGCTCTCGTGCGTTGCCTGCAAAAAGAACGATCGGGACAGATCTATTTTTTCCCAAGCAAAGTCCAAGACCACCCGGTCAAAAAAAAATCTGCCCATTAATACAACATATAAATTCGCCTCCTTTAGTTATCTACTATTTAATATTACATTCCGGCTCGCCAAGCACTTCACCTTCAACCTTAAAACTGCACACTTCAATAACATCTGCACCTTCAGTCAGAGGCATAAGCTTCATGGTGAGCGAAAGATCTTCCTTCGAAAATTCCCCACGTTCCAAAACAACTTCAGAAAAGTCATCACTAAAATTTTTTCCTGAGATATTGCAGAATTTTCTTGAATTACTGGCCTCCCCCCCTCCACCCGGTTTCAAAATCTGAACCATAACGCAGGGGCTAGCAAAAGTCTGATAATAGCGAACCAACTTGCCAGCGACCATGGCCGTATCTGCTTTATATACGTCCGTGGCTACCTTTTTCTCCTCTGTAGCCAATGCACAGCTTGAGAAGGCTAAGCCAATCAATAGCGCAATATTTTTCATTTTCAACCTCAGAGATAGTTTTTTCGTGCAGAAAATCTGGCAGCAGGAACACCAGGCCAATTGCCTTCAAGGGACATGACAGCCTTCAACTCAGCTTTATTATTTTCAACAAACGGTCGCTGAACAATTTCCCTTGATGAAGGCTTATAATCGCCACGATAAATCAAGTCCACAATCATATCTTGGATCTTTGTATCAACAGAATCCCAGTTAAGCGCACCATAATGACCGACGTTGAAAGATTGCTCAGAAATCGTTATGACTCTATTCTTCATAATTTCATAGACAGAAACAAACAACTTATATTGCTGTTTGCGCGTAATGAATGTTTTCCGAATTTCAGGACTCGCGCTATTAAGATAATCCCGTGCAGCAGTACCACTTAGACCTTTTGCTCCAACTAACCAACTCAACAATGGTTCCGTAATACCTACCGCAGTTAGATCACCCATTGGATCTGATTTTTGACCAAGATCATATCCTCTCCCGATCGTAATACCGGATGCTCCGCCAGGCCAATGCGCTTTACGACTGAAATACATATGCAAAGAATTCGACGAATCCTCTATATCATTACCTTCCACATCAAAAGTCAGCTGTCCCTTCTCAACCTTTAGCCACTTCAGATCATTATCATCCTCCATCGCGAGAAAATTTGAAACGAAGCCTATAGGGTGAAAATGGTAAATCAATCCCGTACCCGCTGGGGTTTTATCAGTCAATTTATCCCAGAAGATGAATGAATCTATTCTTTCCTTTTCATGCTTCAGTAACTTTTCAGAATCTTCTAAAAGAGTATCCAATCTCTTCCATTTTTCTGATTTTGTATCATCCTTCCACTCCGTAGGATGGTGTGCTACTAACTTTGTCCAATGCTGCCGCGTCTCCGTACTTTTCAATGCATCAGCAAGTTCAGATGACTCTATCTCTCCATCATGATTTTTGTCTATTTTTTTCAAAAGATCTTTAAAAAAATCAGGCATATCATCGGGATCGAGAAAGCCGTCAGCTGCGGAATTGTTTTCCTCAACCAGCTGAAACCCCATTTTAGTCCAATCGTGTGGAGTGATAAATTTCGCGTCAGATTTTTTCACCAACCCAGAAATCGGTTGGTCTTCATCAATCACGGAAATCTCATACCAATCCTCATTGCCTTCCTTTATAACCGGCACCTTGCCTAGATCAATTGCGTGTTCTTCTTTTAAAGGATCACTCGTTCCAGTAGCTGGAGATTTTTTCTTAAGCCGCTCACCCTTCGGCAAATGTAAATACTGACGTCCGACTTTTAATGCAGCGACATTATCTAGAAAGTCTTTCACTTCAGCCTGAGCTGTAAATATCTCAATATGAACTTGAAATTTACTATCAGTAAGACCGCTTTCATTTACTAAATTTTCAGCTTTACCTAAATAACCAATTGGATCACCGGCCTTGATTCCGATGCTAGTCGTGACAACTTCAAAATCTGTAGGAGTGAGCGACTCCCATTGCGTGTACTGACTATCCTTCTCGCTTTCGATAATCGCCCAAAAACTACTTGGTACAGCCCCATTATCATTCCAAATACTGGCATCCACTGGGGTGCAGGGCGCCATACGCCTTAGTTTATTACCGACCACCAAATTCACTACATCTTTGCTATCGAACTCAATGATACTGCCTACTGTGATTTCTCGATTGCTTTCAATGCGTGCACCTGCAGGTTGCCCGTTCGCAGGGTTCGTCGGCGCATCGAACATAGCTAAACGCTGAGTGGTTTTAGCTTTTACCTTGCCTTGCCAATATTTCGGTTTGGCGCGCTCGGGTAGAACATCTGCTACCCAAATAGCATTGTGACTAGAGTTTTGATATGGTTCATTATTTTTTAAGTACGCAAACCATACCTCTTGCCCTGCTTCGCGAACTTTTGTTGATCCATGCTTTACACTACCCGAGAGTATTTTCCCCTTAGCGTAGGTAATATTTTCAACTGAGCGTTTTTCCAAAATCTCAAGTTTTGTGTGCTTCGCTAACTTTCCTGGAGATGGAAAATTATTCGTATCGGGAAAGTCATCATACGCCTTAAAATCATTTACAGTCATCGTCACTATCGGATTTGGCTTTTCATTGTCCGCTAGAGGATAGTGCTTATAAGGCAAAAGATGCATATATAAGCTATAGAAAACCAGTTCGTTTTGCTTTCCTTTGCTTGGTCCATCTTCAGGATTTGGCGCAGATTTGTACTCATGTCGCACGAGACAGAAGGAGCTGGAATAATCCAGTTTTTTAGCCGTTTCTCCTGTGCCGAATGTCGATTTTTGATAGTCCTCGTTAAGGCGATAGGCCACGACTTCACCATCAGCCATACAGCGAATCGGTTCGTTCAAAATACATTGAGGCGCGCTGGCATTGCTGATGTGAATCCCACCATGCCAGAACTTGTTACTTCCCAACAAATAATGCCCGGATGTTTCATTCTCGAGCAACTTGTATATTTCTTCTACATCAGAAAACTGTTTACCGTCTGCTTTTCGAAATGGATATTGAAAGTTTATTAGCGGCACTGTTGTAGATGGAGCAGGTGCAGGTGCAGGGTTTGTACCTGTTCGAAAACTTTCCTTTGCTCTTAAGAATTTTGTAGCTTTCGGCCAATAGTGGCTGGGTGGTTTGGGGCCAAATATTGTTATCGCTGGCCCTGTACTATTTTGAGCACCGAATATGTGCCCAACTTCTGTAGCGGGGTTGTAGTCCTCGATTATCCCTGTATGAAAAATCGGATCACCTGGTTTGTTAGGAGTGGCATTGATCCATAAGGCGATATCACCTCGCTTTACGTTCTGTGGCTCAATCGTTGTGTAGTAACTGGAGGTATCCATGTTACGGGTGTCTTCATATGGAATATTATATCCAGCGCCTGTCAGCAGCAGATTTACCATATGAGAGCAGTCAATTTTTTTCTTACCAGCGGCGTTCGTTTGAAAACCATCACCGCCCATTTTGTAAACGTAGTCGCCACCGGTGTAGTTACTTTTTAAATCAAGTGGTTCAGTCATTTCTGCTTCCTGCAAATTAGTAGCAATAGCTGCTGGCTTCAGCTGATTGCGCTTTCAATCGATTAAAATTTTTCAGGGCAGTTTCATTACCTTTATCCGCTGCCAAGCGATAGCACGCTAATGCTCTTGATAAATCTCGAGTTACTAGCCCTCCCGTTTCGAAGGAGTAACCTAAATAGTTCATTGCATCCCTCGATCCCATTGAGGCAGAGCGAATAAGTTCTTTTTCGGCCTCATCGGGGTGTTGGCACGCACCTTCTGCAGATGGGTTGTTTCCGTAACAATAAAATGTCGATAGAGAAGCGGCGCCATCCGCGAGGGTTGTTGCCGCAGCTTTGAAAAGCGACTCAACCTTGCCTGTTTCCAACTGCGGTGCCATGCCAGAGAGACTCAAACTCGCAGCATCCAAACTCGCCTGAGGATCCCCCGAAGCAGCGGCGCAAACATAGTTTTCCAACGCTGCCTCGAAAAACTCTCCTGTCAGATAATACTTTTCCAGTCCACCTAGACCCTCGAAATTCCGCGCGCGTTGATAGCAGATGCTCTCTGCCGTACTCATGGTCGGAGAACCCGATATAACAAGGTCTTTCTCGCTAATCGACCAATCCTCAACGCCCTCCAGAACCCAACACGCCTGGCGAGAAAAGTTAAAGATCTTGATGTTGCTGTTACCTGCACGCTTATCAACAACGTTGAAATGACTGTCATCAACCGCTTCGACTTCGACGCCTTCTGCCTTGCCTGTGGCTATGGGTGCCATCAGTGGAAAGGCCAATGTCGAGCTATTGACTCCCTTCGTTTGCGGCTCAAAATTTCCATTCTCCCCAGTAGGTTTCAAAACCAGCGACTTCACCGTCATCGCAGTCAACCGCTGCTGAGTTTCAGCATTCGCAGAGAACGCCGGCAGGAATTGGGAAAAGTCCTCAGACGGACACTCATCCGCATAAACGCTGCCATGGAACAGGCTCAGCAGCGAGGCGGTGAAAGCCGCTACGGCGAAGCCATTCCTCTTCTTCAAAAAACCATTCATGTCGATCACTCAGAAAACACAAAAAAAGCCTTCGGCTTAACCTTCTCAGGCGGCGCATTCAACAACGCCTGATCCATCAAACTCCCCGCCTTATCCTTATCCGCCGCCCCCGGCAGCACCGGCGGCTTGATCCCGATCCCGGTGCCACTCCCCGCCGAACCGCCAGCATTAATCTTCACCACCGGCCCAACCACCGTCACACCACCGCCATCGAGCTTGATGAAACTGCCGCCGCCGAGAATCGTCAGCTCAGTTCCCGCCTCAATGACAATCTTGTCCCCAGCCTTGATGTGAATCTCTTTCCCGGCACTGGTCAGTTGCGCAGTCCCCAGCTTCACATGCTGGCTCTCGCCAATAGTCAGGTGGTCGTCCATCCGCGCTTCGACCTTGCGATCGGAAATCGTGGTGCGGTGTTCTTCGGCCTTGAGCTCGGTGTAGGTGTTCTTCACCACCGTGTCGTGGCGTTCGTTGCCGACGCGAATCTTCTGGTCATGCTCGACGTTTTCATCCCAGTCGCGCTGGGCGTGGATGAAGATTTGTTCGGCGCCTTTTTTGTCTTCGATGCGCAGTTCGTTGTAGCCACCGCCGCCCGGGGAGCTGAGGGTTTTGAAGACGCTGCGGGTTTTGTTCGCCGGCAGGGCGTAGGGCACCGGGTTTTCCTTGTGGTACAGGCAGCCGGTGACGAGGGGTTGGTCGGGGTCGCCTTCGAGGAAGGTGACGAGGACTTCCATGCCGATGCGCGGGATGGAGATGGCGCCATAGCGGTCGCCGGCCCAGGAGCTGGAGACGCGCAGCCAGCAGCTGGTTTTGTCGTCGGCCAGGCCTTCGCGGTCCCAGTGGAATTGCACCTTGATGCGGCCGTATTGGTCGCAGTGAATTTCTTCGCCTTTGGGGCCGGTGACCATGGCGGTCTGGCTGCCGAGCACGCGCGGTTTCGGGTGCTCCAGCGCTGGGCGGTAGAACACGTCCCACGGGGTGGCGAGGAAGCGGTTGCGGTAGCCCTGGTGGAAGTCGTCCTTGTTGTCGGTGGTGTCGCTGGTCACCGATTCTTCGAGGACTTGCGGCTGTTTGCCTTCGTGGAAGATTTCGGTGAGCAGCCACAGGTCGTTCCACTCGCTGCGCGGGTGGTCGGACATTTCCATGAAGTGGCCGCTGACCAGTCTGGTCTGGTCGCCGCGACCTTCGGCCTGGCGGTAGTCGGCACGGTGGCGTTCGAGAGCGCGCTGGCTGAGGAACTTGCCGCGGGCGCGGTCGATGAAGCGGCCGGGGTAGTCGTAGTCTTCGAGATCCGGTTCAGTGCTCTCGCCGTCCGGTTTGTACGCGGCTTCCATTTGCAGGCGCGGTTTTTCGAAGTCGTAGTCGCGGCGGGTGGTGCGGCTGGTGCGGGTTTCCAGGCGCAGCTTGAAGCCTTTGATCACCGGTTCTTCGGCGACCATGCCGCTGCCCTGCACATACGCGGTCGGTTGGCCGAGGTTCGGGAACACGGTCTGGTCATCGCCGAACACCAGCAGATGGCCTTTCTTGCTGTGCTGGAAGTGGTAGTGAATGCCTTCTTCTTCGCACAGGCGCTGGACGAAGTGCAGATCGGTTTCGTCGTACTGCACGCAGTAGTCGCGATCCGGGCACGGCTGGCTGAGCTGGAAGCTGTAGGCGTTGCCCTTGATGCCGTGCTCGTCGAGGATCAGCGCGATGATTTTCGGCGCCGACATCTGCTGGTAGATGCGCTGGTTGGTGCGGTGATGCAGGTATTGCAGCTGCGGCACCAGCGAAACCTTGTAGCGGGTCAGGCGCTTGCCGGCATCGCCCTGGGCCACGCGGTAGATCTGGCCGTGGATGCCCGAGCCCTGCGGATCGAGGGCGAGGAATGCCTGTTTGTGCAGGAGTTTTTCCAGGTCCAGATCCGGGTTTTCGCTGACCAGTTCGATGTCGAAACGAAACGGCTGGCTGATGCCTTCGGTGCCGGTGAACGACAGGACTTGCAGGTCGCCTACGTAATCTTCAACAGTCAGGCTGAAGTGCGTTTCGTTAGCTGGGTTGAACATAAAGTGCTCCCTGTTCGAATGTCATCCGTTACGCCCTCAGCCGCAAACGCTGCAGCCAGGACGAAGTGGCGCCCAAGGCGTCACGCAATTGTTCGGCAGAAATGTTGCGCTCTGCCGCGTCAAAGGCCAGCGCGGTGCGCAGCGCGGGCCAGCAGTGTGTCGGTAGATTTGCCGGGGCTTGCAGCTCGCGCTCCAGGTGTTCGTCACGGGCCTGGGTCGAGGGCAAGCGGCGGAACGGGTGTTTGCCGCCCGCCAGTTCATAGATCACGCAGGCCACGCCGTACACGTCCGCGCTGGCCGACAGCGGTTGGCCCTCAAGCAGTTCGGGGGCGGCGTAGCCCGGGGTCCAGGCGTTGAAGCGCTCGCGGCTCAGGTGCGGCAGGCCGGGCAGGATGCCCTCCTCGGCCTGCCCGAGACCGAAGTCAAAGAGGCGCACGCCGTCTTCGCTGAGCATGACGTTGCTCGGTTTCATGTCACCGTGCAGCACGCCGCGACGGTGGGCGTAGGCCAGCGCGTCGAGCAGCGGCAGCGCGATGTCGCGCAGTTCTTTCCACGGCAGGCCCAGCGGCCGCTCGCAGAGCAGTTTGTCCAGGGTCAGGCCACGCATGAGTTCCATGGTGATGAAGGCCCGCTGGCAATCGGTGTCCACTTCGAACGTGTGCGGTCGCAGCACGTTGTCGTGGCGCAGGCGTCGGGTCAGGGCGAACTCGCTGTAGAGCAAGGCACTGGCGTCCGGCGACTCGGCAAATTCTTCGCTGAGGATTTTCAGCGCAATGTAAGGATCGGGATCGCCGAACTGCTCGTGCAGGAGATCCCGGGCCCGGTAAACCGCACCCATGCCACCGGCCCCGAGCAGACGCTCGAGGTGGTAGCGGCCTGCCAGAACATCCGGCAGTGCGCCGACGCTGGCCTTGGTTGGCGCCAGCGCGGGTTCGGCGTTGTGCTGCTTTGCAAAAGCGAAATAGGTCAGGTTGTTGGCCTGCTCCTCGCTCATCAGCAAGTCATCGACTGAGGATTCGATTTCAGTCATTGGCGGATCACCACGGCCGTCAGATTGTCCCGTGCGGCGCCCCGCAGGGCACCGTCGAACAGACGTTCCAGCGCCACATGTGGCGCCGCCAGGCTGAGGGCGTTGCCGAGGGCATCGCTGCTCAGGCCTTGATACAAACCATCGCTGCACAGCAGGAACACATCACCGGGATAGACCTCGAGTTCCAGCACATCCAGGGTCAACTGTTCCGCCGCGCCGACCGCCCGGGTCAAGGCCTGGGCGGCCGGGTGCGCCGCTGCCTGTTCGACGCTCATCTGTTGCTCGTCGATCAGTTGCTGCTGCAGCGAATGATCCTTCGACAGCTGATACAACCGCTGCCCGCGCCACATATAACAACGACTGTCGCCGGCCCAGATGCAGGCCGCGCGATTGCCTTCCACCAGCAGCGCCACGACGGTGCTGCCCATAATGCTGTCGTGGCGCCCGGCGGTGACGGTCAACTCCTGCCCCAGGCGCCGGTTCAGCCAGTGCAGGCACTGGCGGATGGCTTTGAGGCGTTCGTCGAAGTCCTCGTGCTGCGGCAGTTCAGCCAGGCTGGCGACGATCAACTGGCTGGCGATGTCGCCACCCTGATGACCGCCCATGCCGTCCGCGACCACCCACAGCCCATGCTGCGGGGTGTCGAGGAAGGCATCTTCGTTGCGCGACCGCACCTTGCCCGGGTCGGTTCGCGCCGCGCTGCGCCAGGGACTGGCCACCAGCATCAGAGCTGCACCGGCATACGGAAGGTGCGCAGCACGCCCATGTCGAACGGGTTCGGCGTGCGCTGGCTGGTCAGCAGGTAGTTGGCGCGCAGGCCACCCACGTCGGCTTTGAGCACCAGCACGTCGCGACCGGTCAGGTACTCGGTCTGCATCAGGTCGAACAGACGGAACAGCGACCACGGGCCGGAGTTCTTCTCGATGCCGATCGGGCGCCCGGCCATCTTGTCCATGACCAGGCTGGTGCGACCGTCTTCAGCATCGGTCGGCCACTTGAAACTCATGGGCAGGATCGGACCGTGGCGGTACTCCATGGTCTTGTCGCCGAACTTGAACTCGGAACGGCTCACCGCCGGATCGAGGGTGTACGGCTCCAGCTTGAACTGCACGGTCGGTTCGGCCGGGTTGATCGAGAAGAAGCTCTGGCGAATGTTCAGGGCCGCCGCCATCTGGTCGAGGAAGACCTTCGACACCGGCAGGCTGCGGCCGTCGACGCTGCGCATCCGGTAGTTGCCCGGATCACCGCTGACGAACGGACGCATGTAGCTGTCGAAGAAGCGGTCGATGGTGCCTTGAGCGCGGAAGAACTCGCGGAAATCGCTGATCGCCACATCGCTGGTGCTCGAGGCGCTGAACGGGTAACGCTTGTTGATGGTTTTGCCATACACGCTGTACAGCTCGTTCTGATAACGGCCGTTCAGGTACTGGTAGGCATCGTTGAGCACCAGGCGCCACGAGTCTTCGGCCAGCACGTTGAACCACACGCTCAGCGGACGCGGCAGACGACCGGACGCATTGCGCAGGTTGGTCAGCGCATCACGCTGGCCGCTCATGCGGGTCTTGGCCAGCTCGAACGCGGCCTGCTCCGGCGTGCTGGAACGGGCGAGGCCCGCCAGCTGCAGTTGCAGGTCGTTGAGCGCGGTGAAGGCCGGGGTCAGGTCAGCGGCCGGGCCATTGTTGTCGTCGAGCAATTTGTGCAGCGGCTCGAAGCGACGTTGCAGGGACTTCTTGGCGGTGTCCGGCAGGTTCTTCGCCACGTTCAGGGCCGAGGCCTTGTCCGCTGCCGCCGCGGCGAGTTTGCCCACCTTGCCCAGTTTGCCTTTCTGTCCGGCCAGCGCATCAGCCGCGTCACCCGCCTCGTCCACCGGATCGGCAGCGGCCGGGAAACGAGTGTTCTCACGCACTTCGGTCAGCAGCGCCAGCACCGGCGAGTTGGCCGAGGTCAGGCCCGCCAGTTGCTCGGCGCCTTCACCGGCATCGCTGATCGGCGGCAGCGCCACCTGGCCAACGGCCTCGCTCCAATAGTTGGCGTAGTCGCGGAAGTACAGTTGCTCCAGCTCGACCATCAGGCGACGCAAGTCCATGTCGCTGATACCCGCACCTTCACCCAGCACCCAGTTGTCGCGCAGAATGTCGGTCACCAGCGATGCGCCTTGTACCGAGAAATACTGCTGATAGCCGGTCTGGGTGTAGAAGCCCGGAATCACGTATTCAGTGCCGATGAACAGCGAGCCCTGCGGCCCGAGGTGCTGGCTGAAACGGTAATCCGGCAGGTTGCGCGCCTGCTCGCGGAGCATGCGGTAAACCACGGTCGCCAGCGACTCGCTGCGCAGGATCTGACGCGCCTGGGCCACCAGTTGCTCGTTGAGCGGATAGATAAACGGCTGCTGCAACAGACGCTCGAGGTGCGTGTTCAGACCGTTCTGCACTGCGGTGTTGCCGGTGTAACGCTGCGACCAGTCCGCCGCGATCCAGTCCTTGAGCCATGCCGCGTCGCGACGATCCTTCATGTTCAGCATCAGGTACGCGCGCAGGCTGTTGATCAGCTTTTCGCGGTCCTTCATGTTGGCGCGGATCTGGCCTTCAAGCATCGTCGCGACGCGTGGCAGCAGTTGCTTTTCAAGCTCGCGCTCGTAAGCCTCCTTGACCACCGGATTGACGTCCTGGCCCTGATACAGACCCATCCGTTCGTGGTAGGCAGCGTCGCCCTTCTTCGGGAACACCTGAGTCGCGGCGTAGCTGGTGTCGAGGGTTTTCAGTGCGCCCATGGCGTCATCGCGCGGCGACAGTGCCGTGCGTTGCTGCGTCCAGTTCTGCGCCAGATTGCGCAGGCTTTCCAGACGCTCGTAGTTGGCCGAGAAACCGCCGGCCCAGAGCATGCCGAACAGCACCAGCGCACCCAGTGCGCCGACGTACAACGCACGTTGGCCCCAGTGGATGCGGCTGCGCTCGCGCTTGTCCAGACCGGCCAGATCGGCCTCGGGGAAAATCACCCGGCTGAGCAAGTGATGGATGAAACGCGAACGACCGCTGCGCAGCGTCGGCAGCACGCCGGCGCTCATGCCCAAACTCGCGCCGATGCCGGCGGTGGTCGAATCCATTTCCTGAGTCAGGTGCGGTGCGCTGGTCAGGTAGAAACCACGCAGTTGCGTCGCACGCTGGTAGCGGTTGCCGGTGAACGCCATGTCGACCAGCAGGCACAGACGCTCGCCGATCTGGCCCATCTGGTGCGGGAAGTCGAGGATGCGGCCACGGCGCTGGGTGTCGCGCTCGGAGTGCATGCGCATGATCACCTGGCTGTTGAGGCGACGCAGCAGCTCTTCGAACTCGTTGCGCAGCACCGTCACGTCGGTGCCGACCTGATCCTTGCGGAAACTGGTGCCCAGCACCTGATCGCTTTCTTCGCGAGTCAGTTGGTCGAAGAACTCGTCGAAGCCCAGCAGCTTGTCGGCCTTGCTCAGCACCAGATACACCGGCACATCGACGTGCAGCTTCTGATAGACGTCTTGCAGACGCGCACGTACCTGGCGGGCCAGGGTTTCGATGTCCTGTTCGCTGCCACCGGTCAGGGTTTCCACCGGAATGGTCACCAGCACGCCGTTCAGCGGACGACCGCGACGACGCTTGCGCAGCAACTCCAGCAAGGTGGTCCAGGCGCTGCCGTCGACTTCCGCATCCGGCTGGGTCAGGTAGCGGCCGGCGGTGTCGATCAACACACCGTGGTCGGCGAAGTACCAGTCGCAATGACGGGTGCCGTGGGTATCACGGGTCAGCTTGCGGTCGATCTTGTTGATCGGGAATTCCAGCCCGGAGAAGTCCAGCAGGCTGGTCTTGCCGCTGGCCTGCGGGCCGATCAGCAAGTACCACGGCAAGTCATTGCGCCAGCGCTCGCTGCGGCCGCGGTACAGGCTCGAAGTCTTGAGGGTTTTCAGGGCGTCCTTGAAACGCTCCTTCAACTCTTTCTGCTCTTCGTCGATCAACTCTTCGCGGCGGATACGGTCCTGGCCGTCTTCGGTTTCTTCGACGGCTTTCTTGCGGATACCGGCGCGCCAGCTGACGAAGACCATGGTCAGGCCCCAGATCAGGAACAGCACGCTGATGGTCAGCAGACGCGACGTCGCGCTTTCCCAGAACTTGTAGTCATCCACTGCCAACAACGGACCGACGAACCACACCAGCAGCGCCACGAACAGCACCAGCAGCAAGGTCCAGACCCAGGTCTGGCGCAGGAAGGCGCCGACTTTCTTGAAAAACTTTTTCATCACACGTCCCTGTTTACGGCTGCGACTGCGGCTGGGCCGCGGCCGGATCAAGCGGCTGATAAGGTTGCAGAACGGTGTCGCGCTGCTCGCCCAAGACCCAGGCGAAGCCCGAATACATCATCACCAGACAGACGAAGGTGAACAGCACCACCATCCACGCCGGCACGATGCGCACCAGATTGCGGCGCTGATCGTTGAGGCCTTCCCACTGCGGCGACAATTCGCGCGGCACGTCGCCACGCAACTGACGGATCTGCCGGTACAGGGCGTCGCGGATGCCTTCGAGTTCCAGCATGCCGCGCGCCTGTACGCGGTACTTGCCTTCGAAACCGAGGGACAGGCACAGGTACATCAGCTCCAGCATCGGCAGGTGCTTGACCGGGTTTTTCGACAGCCGATCGAGCAGCTGGAAGAACTTCTCGCCACCGAAGGTTTCGTTGTGGAAGCTGCTGAGCAGGCTCATCTGCGACCACTCGCTTTCGTTGCCCCACGGCGTGGTCACGACGGCTTCGTCGACCACGGTGCAGAGCACATAACGGGCGGCCATCACCTGGCTGCTTTCGGCGCCGTTGTGCAGGGCGCGCACTTCAAACAGCTTGAGCCCGGCGGTCAGGCGCTCGTTGAGCGCGTAGAGGTCTTCGCGGGTTTCGCTGTGCTTGAGGCGCACCACTTCCGACAGCAGTTCGGACGACGCCGCCACCAGCGAATTGAGGCTGATGTTGAAGGCCTCCGCCGGGCGCAGGCGCGCGGCGTAGATCATCCGTTCTTCCAGTTGTTCGAAGCGCGGTGGCGCTGCGAAGTCGGTCAGCGGACTCGCCGCCGGGCCATGGCCCTGACGGTCGAGCAGGACGGTTTTGTCGTCCTGGTTGTGTTCCATGTCCTTGATCATGTCGGTCAGTTCCTGATGGCCCAGAATTTCAGTTCAAGCTCGGCGAATTCGCCGGACACATGGAACGCGAAGCCGCCGGAGCGCTCGAGTTGTGCCAGGTCTTCGGAACTGAGTTCGAGGATGAAATAGGTTTTGTTGGAGTGGAACGCGATCTGCCGCGGGGCCACCGGCAACGGTTTGACCTTGATCCCCGGCAGGTGCAGGTTGACCAGTTGGCGGATGCGCTCCACCGGGCCGACCTTGAGGTGCGCAGGCAAGCGGTTGCGCAGTTCTTCGGAATCACAGTTGGCACTGGCTGCCAGCACGAACGACGCCGAGCCCAGCAGTTTGTGGTCGTGCAGCGGCGACACGATGATCCCGTACTGACGCGCTTGCAGGATCAGTTCGATGGCGTGCTGTTCCAGCACCATCGACAGCACCTGACGGATCGACTCCATCAGTTTGCGGAAACTCGCACCCTGGTCGGCGTGGGAGTAACGGCTGTCCAGACGCGGGCGTTTGCTGTCGCTGGAGAACGTCGCCAGATCGCCGAGCATGGTCAGCAGCGTGCGGTACAACTCTTCCGGGTGAACCTGCTCCAGACCCAGATAGTGGCGCAGCA
Source organism: Pseudomonas sp. GW456-12-1-14-TSB6 (assembly GCF_059424205.1). Classification (NCBI taxonomy): domain Bacteria; kingdom Pseudomonadati; phylum Pseudomonadota; class Gammaproteobacteria; order Pseudomonadales; family Pseudomonadaceae; genus Pseudomonas; species Pseudomonas sp. GW456-12-1-14-TSB6. The sequence continues at coordinate 39,687 of NZ_JBWKZE010000007.1, read as the reverse complement.
GCAGTTCGGTGCGGTTGATCAGTTGCAGCATCATGAAGTCGCCGATTTCCGCGCCGCCGACCTTGCCGTTCGAACGAATCCGTTCGGCAATGGTGTCGCCCCGGTGACCGAGCATGCTGATCACTTCTTTCAGGCACGACAGCAGGTAGCTGGAGGCGTGGGCCTGAATGTAGGTCGGCACGAAATCCGGATCGAGGCTGATCACGCCGTCCGGCGTGGTGTCGAGCACGTCGCAGATCTTCAGCTTCACGTAGGCCTGGTCGCTCTGCTGCTCGCCGAGCAACAGCTTGAAGTCCGGGCGACCGCAACTGACCTGGCTGGCGGAATCATCACCGGCGTTGGAGTCGGCCACTTCGGCGTCATATGCGGTGTAACGCGCCAGCACGTCGGACTGCTCCGGGCGACGGGCCTCGATGTGGTTACCGGTGACCAGTGGCAGCGCCAGGTAGATCGGCGTGTTGCCGGTGTTCGGCGGCACGTCCAGCGCCAGCGGTTCGGTGTTGCCGCCGAGTTCGAACAGGCTGCCGTCCGGCAGAATTCCCGAGGCTTCACTGATTACCAGTTTGCCCATGTTGAGGAACTGCAAGTCGATCTCAAGGTTCAGGAAACCCCAGGTGTAGCCGCCCAGCAACCGGGTGCGGGTCTTCATCTGGTGATCGTAGTAGCGGTCGTTGTGCTGGAAGTGCTGCGGACGCAGCAGCATGCCTTCCTGCCAGATGACTTTATGGGTATTCATGATCAGTCATCCGCCTTGGCGAGCACTTCGTTGGTCTTGCGGATACCGGCCTGATCCAGGGTCAGATCGGCTTCGGTGACTTCCAGCGGTGTGATCGGGAACGTGTGGCGCCATTTGGTTTCCGGCAGGTCGCGGTACGCGGCGAGGATGCCGATGAAGCGGCTGCCCTCCTCCACGCTGAGTTTCAGTTCCACGGTTTCACCCGGGCGCAGTTCGAGTTCTTCGCTGGCCACCAGATCCGGGTTGAGGGATTCCTTGGCGCGCTCGTAGAGGCTGAAGAAATCGGCGTTCTCGAAGGTCACCGGGTGCTTGAGTTCGAACAGGCGCACCACGATCGGCGACGGACGACCATTGAGATCCGGGTTCAGCTGATCGCTGCCGGTCAGCTTCAGGTTGATCTTGGTCACTTTCGAATACGGCGACAGCGACGAACAACCGGCGAGCAGCACCAACAGGGTGAGCGCGGTCAGCGTCTTGAAAAAAGCGGTCGAGCGGCGAGACATGCGCATCATCCTTGGTGGTCGGTGTGGAGGGTGGAGATCAGGCGGATCTGTTCTTCGTAGGCCTGGGCGAAGTCGCGGGCCAGCAGGCGCTCGCTCCAGTCGTCGTCCTGACGCAGCGCATGGTGGTAACGGTTGAACGCTCTCCAGCGCCCGCCGGCGGTGGCGAGCAACGGCTTGTTGTCGCGCTCGAAACGCAGGGTCAACTGCTCCGGCGAGAAGTGCTCCAGAGTGCCGCGCACCGCCGCGCGGCTGGCGGTCAGCAGCGCCACCTGATGCGCCTGCAAATCGCGGAACGCCCGGGAGATCGCCTGCTCGGCCGGCAAATGGCCCGGCTTGTGCGGTTGCAACAGGATGTCCAGCGCCTCGCTCGGATCGACGGCGAATTTCAGCGGATTCTTGTTGGTGCCTTGTACGGTGGTCTGGGCCAGACGCAGTTCGTTTTTCAGCTCCGAACGGGTGCGCAGGCTCTGTTGCAGACCGCCGATGCTCTGGCGCAGCAGACGTGCAGCGTTCAGCGCAAGCGCTTCACGCTCGTCGTGGCTGAGGTTCTTCACGTTCACGCCAAGGGCCGCGCCGAATTTATCCCAGAAGGTTTCGCTCTGACGCTCGACCGCTTTCGGCGCCGGCGCAGGCTCAGGCGTGGGCTCGACGATCAGCTCCGGCACCATCAGGCTTTCCATGTCGATGCGCGCGTAGTCGGCGCGCTGACGGGAGTCTTCAGGGTCGGTCACCGGTGCGAGCATTTCCTCGAATTCCGAGTACACGCGCTCTTGCTGCTCCAGCGACTTAAGCGGGTCGAGGTCGAGGAACGCGTCGTCCGGGATGATGCTGCCGGCGGCACGTGGCAGGCCGACTTCACCGTCGAAGGTCGCCGGGTCGCGCACCAGGCGCGCACGAATCTCGAAGTCGCCCAGCACGTAGGTGCTGCCGTGCTCGATACGCACCGGTTCGCCCTTGTGCAGGCGTGCGCCGCTGTCGCCGTCCTGCACACCGTTGCTGCTGGTGTCGGTCAGGAAGAACGAACCCTCGCGATAGCTGACGATCGCGTGGTGGTTGGACAAGTGCCGCTTGCGGTCAGGGATGATCCAGTCGCAGTCCTCGCCCCGCCCGATCACGCCACCGGCCTGTTTGAAGGTCCGCTGGCACAGCTCGGTGGGCACGAACTGCTTGGTGTTCAGCATTTCGAAAACCAATTCCATGTTTGATGCTCCTTGCGGTCACTTGCCGCGATTGACCGCCTGCGGATCACCCAGCGGGCGGTAATCGTTATCGTTGAATTTGTAATTGCCGCTGCAACCGCCGAGGCCGCATAGAACGACGAGGGTCAGCAGGACAGCGTGCCAGTGACGAACAGACATCAGAGGGTCTCCAGGTGTAGACAAAGCACAAAGCGCCGACCCTTGCGGGCGGCGCTGAAATAGGTGTTCGAGGTGAATCCGACGGACTTTCGCCTACCCATCGAAATCACCCAGATTGATGTTCAAGCGGCCGAGCCGGTACAGCAGCGTGCGGCGCGGCAGGCCCAGTTCGCGGGCGGCGAGCGTCTGGTTGCCGTCGTTCTTGCGCAGGCAATCGAGCAGCAGATTGCGTTCGACCGCTTCCAGTCGTTCGCGCAGATTGAGGCCGCAGTGGTCTTCCGGCACCGACGCCGATTCCAGACGCAGCGAGAAATGTTCGGCCAGCAACTCGCCGCCCTCGCACAACAGCACCGCCCGCTCGACCAGGCCTTTGAGTTCACGCACGTTGCCGGGGAAGGTGTAACCGGACAGGTGTTCAAGCGCCGCGTCCGACCAGCGCACCGGATCACGTTGCAGGAAAGTGCAGGCCTTATCGGCAAAGTGCTTGGCCAGGTCGAGGATGTCGCCTTCGCGCTGACGCAGGGCCGGCAATTCGATCGGGAATTGCGCGAGACGGTAGTACAGGTCCTCGCGGAATTTGCCTTCGCTGACCAGCACCGACAGATCGCGGTGCGTTGCAGCGATGATGCGCACGTCGATCTTGTGGGTGTCGTTGGAACCCAGCGGACGGATCTCGCCTTCCTGCAACACGCGCAGCAACTTGGCTTGCAGCGACAGCGGCATGTCACCGATTTCGTCGAGCAACAGGGTGCCGCCGTTGGCCGCGTCGAACAGCCCGGCGCGGTCACGGTCGGCGCCGGTGAACGCACCTTTGCGATAGCCGAACAGCTCGCTTTCCAGCAGGTTTTCCGGGAACGCCGCGCAGTTCTGCACGATGAACGCCTGGGACCGGCGCGGGCCGCAATCGTGGATCGCCCGCGCCACCACTTCCTTGCCGGTGCCGGTCTCGCCACGCAACAGCACGGTGTACGGGCTGTGCAGGACTTTGCTGATCAGCGAGTAGGTCTGACGCATTGCCGCGCTCTTGCCGATCAGGCCGTAGCCGCTGGCACTCGGCAGACTGCGCACGACCGGCGCGGCCGCATCCACTGGCTGGCGCAGACGTTGCAGCAGATGCAGCTGACCCAGCACGAACGAGCCGAGCTGACCGAGGGAATCGGCGAAGCCTTGCAGGTCGATGTGCCGACGACTGGCGCACAACAACAGGCCTTCGACGGCCTTTTGCTGATTGACCAGCGGCACGCACAGCAGCGACTGCCACGGCGCGGACGACGCCGGCAGAAAACTGGTTTCGTGCAGGCTGCCGCCCAGGTCGTCGAAGCACACCACGCGGTTCTGGCACAGGGCGAATTGCAACAGTTGCTCGCCGTTGTAGTCCGCCGGCAGACTCGCCGCGCTGCGCGGTTGCAGCACGCCGTCCAGGCATTCGGCGTTCATCCCCAGCGACGTGTGCGTGGCATCCAGCAAGTACAGCTGCGTCAGTTCGCAACCGCTCAGCCCGGCCAGACCGCGCACGAAGTCACCCAGCAGCGCAGCACCGTCCGCCGCGCGCGACAGGCTGGCGAACTGCGCCAGCAAGGCTTCGGCATAGAGCAGTGGCTGCGGCACTTGAGTGAACATCACACTCACCTCAGGCGAACTCGCAGGTCACGCTGGCTTCACCGTCGAGCGTCGCATGCACGCGCTTGAGGCTTTCACCGGTGGCCATGGCGTCGAGCAAGCGGTCGGCCACCAGCGGCAGCACGTGCTGATCGAGCAAGTGGTCGATCAGGCGTGCACCGCTTTCGCTTTGCGTGCATCGCTCGGACAGGTGATCGACGAGGTTCTGGCACCAGGTGAAGTCCAGCTGGCGACGGTTCAGACGTTCGCCCAGACGACCGAGCTTGATCTCGATCAGCTCGCGCAGCACCGGGCCACCGACCGGGTAGTACGGCACCACTTTCATCCGCGCCAGCAGCGCCGGTTTGAAGTGTTTGCTGAGCACCGGGCGAATGGTTTCTTCCAGCACTTCGGCGGTCGGACGCGCGCCGTCTTCGCAGAGGTCGCTGATCTTGTCGCTGCCCAGGTTCGAGGTCATCAGGATCAGCGTATTGCGGAAGTCGATCTCGCGCCCTTCGCCGTCGTTGGCCACGCCTTTGTCGAAGATTTGGTAGAACAGATTGAGCACGTCCGGATCGGCCTTCTCGACTTCATCGAGCAGCACCACCGAATACGGCTTCTGGCGCACGGCTTCGGTGAGCATGCCACCCTCGCCGTAACCGACGTAGCCTGGCGGTGCACCGATCAGACGGGAAACGGTGTGCTTCTCCTGGAACTCGGACATGTTGATGGTGGTGATGAAACGGTCGCCGCCGTATAGCAGGTCGGCGAGTGCCAGTGCGGTTTCGGTCTTGCCGACGCCGCTCGGGCCGACCAGCAGGAACACGCCGACCGGTGCGTCAGGCTTGTTCAGGCCGGCAGCGGTGGCGCGCATCGAGCGATCCAGTGCGTGCACGGCTTGTTCCTGACCACGGATGCGGGTGCGCAGGTCGGTGGCGAAGCTGGCGACCTTGGCGTTGTGTTCGCGGGCCAGTTGCGCCAGCGGCACGCCGGTCCAGGCGCTGATCACTTCGGCCACCAGACGCGGGCAGACTTCGAAGCTGACCAGACGCTCCTTGACCTGAGCGGCGGTCAGGGCGCTGTGGGTTTCGTTGAGTTGCGCTTCCAGCGCTTCGACGCTGAGGGCTTCGTCGACTTCGGCGGCGTGAGTTTCGATCACGGTGCCTTCGGCGTCTTCCTCAACGGTGACAACCGGCTCGACCGCAGCGGCTTCACGGGCCTTGGCCAGTTGCTGACGCAGTTCCAGCAGGCGCTCGGCCAGTTGTTTCTGCTCGGTCCACTGGGTTTCCAGTGCGACCCTTTCCGCTTCGGCTTCGTCCAGACGCGCTTCCAGTGCCTCCAGCGCTTCGTGGTCGATCAGCAGACCGGCTTCGGCATCGCGGCGCAGGGCCTGACGCTGACGGCCACCTTCAGCCAGCTCACCACGCAGGCGTTCCAGGCTTTCCGGAGCCGCAGCGAGGCTGATGCGAACACGGGCGCACGCGGTGTCGAGCACATCGACAGCCTTGTCCGGCAGTTGCCGACCGGCCAGATAACGGGCGGATAGTTCCGCTGCCGAAACCACCGCGTCATCGCGCAGGTAAATGCCGTGGCTCTTTTCGTAGACCTGAGCCAGGCCACGCAGGATGGTCACCGCTTCGCTCACGGTCGGTTCGTGCAGTTGAACCGGTTGGAAGCGACGGGCCAGCGCCGGGTCTTTCTCGAAGTATTTCTTGTACTCGGCCCAGGTGGTCGCGGCGATGGTGCGCAGCTCGCCACGGGCCAGCGCCGGCTTCAGCAGGTTGGCCGCGTCGGAACCGCCGGCATTGCCGCCCGCGCCGATCAGGGTGTGGGCTTCGTCGATGAACAGGATGATCGGCTTCGGCGAGGCTTTGACCTCGTCGATCACGCCTTTCAGACGACGCTCGAACTCACCTTTGACGCTGGCGCCGGCCTGCAACAGGCCCATGTCCAGCGACAGCAGCTCGACACCTTTGAGCACTTGCGGCACTTCACCGGCAGCGATGCGCGAGGCCAGGCCTTCGACGATGGCGGTTTTACCGACACCGGCTTCACCGACCACGATCGGGTTGTTCTTGCGGCGACGGGCGAGGATGTCGACCATCTGGCGGATCGCGCCATCGCGGCACAGCACCGGATCGAGTTTGCCGTCGCGGGCCTGTTGGGTCAGGTTGTGGGTGAAGCGCTCGAGCAGCGATTCGCCCTGGGCGGCCGGTTTGCCGTTGGCCGCTGCCTGAGGTTGTTGCGACAGGGCAAATTCCTTCAGGCGATCGATGTTCAGTTTGGCGAGCAACGGCTGGTAGCGGCTGCCGGCGTAACGCATCGGGTTGCGCAGCAGCGCGAGGATCAGCGCCGCGTCTTCGACCGAGGTCTGGCCCAGTTCAAGGTTGGCCACCAGCAGCGCGTCCTGCAGCCACTGCACCAGTTCCGGAGCGAACACCGGGTTGCGCGAAGCGCTGTGCTCGACCCGCGATTGCAGCGCGGCGCTCAGTTCGCCGGCATCAACGTCGGCATCCTGCAGCGCACGGGAGAGCAGACCGTTCGGGCGCTCCAGCAGGCCGAGCAGCAAGTCTTCGACCAGAATCTTGCTGCCGCCACGGGCCACGCAGCGCTCGGCCGAACGCTCCAGATCGCGACGGGTTTCGGCGTCCAGCGCCTGGATGAGTTGTTGCAGGTCTACGTTGATCATGGCTCACGTCCTTAATGAATTTTGCTGCCCAGGGTCACCACGCCGTCTGCTTTTTCGCAGCCCAGCCAACTGGTCCAACCCAGGCGACAGTCGTTCTTCTCGCCAATGCGCAGTTCGCGGATTTCTTCCGGGCGCAGCACCAGGCGAATGTCGTAATCGAGCGGGTCACGCAAGGTGAACCGCACCAGCGCGCAGAGCGGCTGGTAACCGAAACCGATGGGCAGGAATTCGTGGAAGCGTTCCCAGTCGAGTTCGGTGATGTGAATGCGGAATTTGCCGCTGCGATCGCGCACGCGTTCGCCCAGCACCAGGTCTTCACCGAGCACGCTGTTGGCGAAGCCGAGGCGGTTGCGCTGTTCTTCGAGGATTTCCACGCGGCGCTCGATGCACTGCTCGATGACCAGGTCTTCGTGCTTGAAGTAATAACGCAGCACCGCTTCGATCAGCGCCGCCGAGTGCGCCCGCAAACTGAGCAGGCCGAGGTACGGCAGCAGGCGTTTCCAGTTCAGCTCCTTGGCCTTGCGGATCTCGTCGCCGCCGAGGCCGATCAGGGCGAACAGCTGCGAGGAGAACGGATCGACCGCGCCGCTCTGGAAGCTCGCGCGATAGCGGTACTTGCGCCAGATCGGCAGCATCAGCCGTTGCAGGCGATGGTGGAACAGGTCGAGGAAGTTGCGCGTCGGGTTGCCGTCTTCGCTGTCGCCCAGGGCTTGCTCGCCGTAGAACGCCGGCAGCGGCGAACCGGAACCGACCAGGCCGATCAGGTTGAACCGCAGGCGCGCGCGCATCTGCCCGTGCTCTTCGAAAAACTCCACGCGATCGACGTCGCTGCGCGGAAATCCGAGGCTCGGATTGGCCTGGAATTCCAGCTGGTCGTACAGGTCGTCTTCGCTCAGGTACGGGTGCGCATCGCGCAGCCGGTCGATCACCAGCAGCACGGCCTGAAACAGCGAGTACTCGCGTATTACCTTCGTCAGCCCGCTTAAAGCAGGGGCTGCAGGCCCATACGTGGTGTCCATTGGTACACCTCTCCCTGTGTGCTTTTTACCCGCAGCTCGTGGAATGAATTGAGACTGGCGTAAAGCGCGAAAAACTCGTTGAGAACCGAGGCGAAGACGAACAGATCGCCCTCACCGATATACCCTTCCGGGTCGATGGTCAGTTCGGTGCGCAGACCGCGTACCGGCAAACCACGGTGCAAGCGATCCACGTGGTGATGCTTGATGTGCTTGAGGCCGCCGAGCAGGCGTTTGCTGACCTTCTCCGCGTGCTGGTCGTAGTAGCGCGGCAGGTCGTAGGTTTCGAGAATCACCTTCAGTGCATTGACGTCGGCCAGCGACAGATAGTTAAGCGACATGTTGCTGATCAGCTTCCACAGGAAGTCACGGTTCAGCGGCGGCGCGAAACTGGAAGTGGCCGGGGTGATGTTGCGGAAACTGAGGAACTCCGGGGTCTCTTCGCAGGCCATGCAGATCTGCCCGAGCTTGAGTTTGCGCGGCAGGTTCTGATTGGTGCAGACCAGCTCGATCGACAGGGTTTCATGGGCTTCGGTGTGGCGGATGCCGAAGCTCAGGTAGGTGTCGAGGCCGTCGTGCAGCAGCGACGAACGCTGACGGATGCTGTAATGCGGACGGCTGTTGGGCACGTCGAAACTCGGATCGTGCTCGAAGGATTCGAACGGCACGTACTCCTGATAACCGAGGCCGCCGGGTTTCCAGCCGGTCACGGTCTCCACCGAGAACACGCCGCAGTTTTCCAGATCGTATTCGGCCGGCAGCAGCAGGTATTCGTCCTGTTTGCCGTCGAGGCGGATCGGCAGTGCGTCGTGCTTGAACAGGTTGACGATCGGCGTGCAGAACAGCTTCACGTTATCCAGGGTCGGACGCATGCGCATGATGCCGCTCTTGCGGATGTCGAAGCGCAATTCCAGGCCACGCATCTGCTTGAGCGTGTCTTCCGGCAGCGCCTTGAGAATGTCCAGACCGTGGACATCAACGAACAGGAACTTGTCCTGGAAGGCGAAGTATTCCTGCAGATAGCGATAGCCGCGGAAGGTGTTCAGCGGATACGGGATCAACGCTTCTTCTTCGGCAAAGCCCACCGGTTTGACCCGGTCGCCCGGAATCTTGAACGCCATCGGCTTGCCGCTCACGCCATCGATCGGCTTGCCGGCGCCGTCGAGCGGGATCAGTTCGATGCCGTCGAGGTTGCGCAGCAGGCTCAGGTAGAGCATCTGGCTGATGTAGCGCTCGCCGGCAAAGTGCAGGCGCAGCTTGCTCAGCTCCAGCTCGCCGAGGTGGCCGTCGGCACTCATCTCCAGGCGCAGGCTGAGCAACGAACCGTCGCCCTTCACCGAGTAGTTCAGCGCGGCCAGATCCAGGGCCATGACTTCGGTCGGGTAGCAGGTGCGGAAGCGGCAACGCACGTCTTCGATCGGCACGCTCTCGATCGGCGTGTCACGCTCGACCTTCAGCGCCGGCCCGGAACGCTTGAGCGGATCGAACTGCAGAATGCTGAACGCCGGCAGCGGACGCATGTAGTTCGGCCACAGCAATTGCATCAGGGAGTGGCTGAGCTCCGGCAACTCGTCATCGAGTTTCTGGCGCAGCCGCCCGGTCAGAAACGCAAAGCCTTCCAGCAACCGCTCCACATCCGGATCCCGCCCGGCCTGCCCCAGGAACGGCGCCAACGCCGGACTACGCTCGGCGAAACGGCGGCCCAGTTGGCGCAGTGCGGTGAGTTCGCTTTGGTAGTAGTGGTTAAAGGACACGGGTTACCTGCCTGGTAGTGGAACTCATCAAAAAAATATCCTGTAGAGCGCGACTGTCACACCGGCACACACGTAACCGCCGATCAGGAGGTACGGCACGAGCAGGATCCATCCGTAGGCCATGAAAGCATTGTCGAACGGCCCGACGACCAGGCTGCACAAGCCATAAAGCATCCATGGCACCGCGTAGAAAGGGATGAACTTCAACGGCGCCAACCAGATCATCCGCAGCGCCTGCTGCTCATTGCGGCTCTTCGCGGCCCGCGATACCCACAGCGCAAACAACAACAGTCCGGGCATGCCGAACCACAACAGATACACCCAGTGGGTCTCGGACGAATCGAATGTCGAATAATCGCCAATCCACAGGCCATAGGATGAAAATGCCAGCATGGCCAAGAATGGCGTCCACAAGGCACCCATGAAAAAACTCAGCTGCGCGCGGCTGAGGATGGGCATCTCGTTCGATACACCGATCACGGGCAGGCCCTCATCTTCGAAACCACGACCTGCGAAGCAATCGCAGGCAATGCCTGCCGCATCAACGCGCGCTTTTCCAGGCGCAGCTCAATGACCTGCGTGGCCAGAATCGCCAGCAACGTCACCCCGCCCTGAGCCACGGTGTAGAACAGCGCCCGCAACGGGTTGTCGGGCACCATCATGAATAGAATCCAAGAGACCATCAGCGCGAGCAGGCCGAGTTTTGCCCATAGGTTCGGGAACACAGCAACCAGTGCGTTCACCGCGAAAAAAATATAAATGAACATGTAATGTGCGATGCCGATGCCTACGCCACGGGTGGTGAAGCCGCCGTTGAATGCTTTGTAGGCAACGACCACTGCGTCGTTCAGGAAAACGTACGCAACACATCCAGCGGCATGGAAAGCCAGGTTCATGGCAACGCGGGCGTAGATGTTCATGCCGGCTTCACATTCCCGTACCAAGTACCTGCACCATGAATTGCGACCTTCAATTTTCCAAAACCTTGTAAGGGGTATTGCTAATAAAGAAATCCATCCAGTGCTTTCGTGGATTGGACAATGCCAGCGTGAACTGCTTACTTTTCTTGCTGAGCGCAATGAAGATAACGCCCACCGTTTCTTCATCCTCATCCGCACTCATATCCAACGAAACATCTGAAAACAGAGGAGTACGATAAACACGACCAGGGTCATTTAAGTCTGTGAAACGCAAATAAACTGAATCTCTCGGAGTTAAAATTGAACTCGCAGGAACAGACTCTATAAGGTACTGTCCGGACGGACTTTTTTTAGAAACATCAGACGCACGACTCAAAACACCATTTACAATGAAAGCAACAGCAATTACCAAACTAGCAAAAAGCGCTACAAAGCTTATAAAAGTCTTACGCCATGAATTCATTTGAAAAGGACCTCAATAGGCGCGACTGATACAGTTTCGTACAAGATGTCCGAATAAACGCGAAAGTCTCCGCCTTTTTTATTTTTATCCCGATAATCACGAAAATCGCTATTTTGAACAAGCATGTAATGTTTGCCTTCCAGTTCTCTATAACGACGTATGGCTTCTTCTTTTTGCTGAGGGGATTGCTGCCCCGTTACCTGCTTGTACGTTGACTCGGCCACCACAGAATTCATTTCGGCGGCCAGCTTTGCGTTTGTTTTAAAACCGACGGCGGGATCAGTAATCAATTTATCAAAGTTCCAGTAGCCTAGAACCTGACTAAAAAGAGCAATTCCATCATTAAAGTCGTATGCATCTTCAATATAAAAACCAATTTTTGATGGAGTAAAAACAATGCTCTTGCCTGTAACGACCACTGAGCCTTCGGCGATGACACGCAAATTAAAGTTAGCGAGTGCTGCTCGAAGCTCGTTTACGTCATCAGCACCGGTCTGCTCGAACTCGACAACTTTATTATTGGAGTAACCAAATTTTTCAGCAGCACTGGCCACTCCATTGAAAGCCAGTGGATAACAACCAGGAGCACTATTGGAAAAAGCCTTGCGCAATCTCTGCTTTATCAGATCGGTCCCAAGGGGACTATTCCAATTTGCCTTGAGTTGTTTGAATGCGGTATTTGCACGCTCAAACCCAAGGACCCAACTCATTTTTACTATGGACTCTTCGATGTACTCTGCCGGTGCAAAAGCTTCATGCCTTTTAACAGCATCATCCATCCCACCACTTTCGTTTGGCCACGGTTTGCCATTGAACCAATGGGCCATCAGATCCGCTGCAACAGGCCAGTTGATTTTTCTCATCGTGTTCGGAATATCAGTAATCTTGAACTGACGTGCAGTAGCAGTCTGGCCGGACTTGTTACTCGCCGGAGTCATTGTCGTTGCTACTGTCGTTGCAGCCATCTTCACATCCCTCTGATATCACTTCACGCAAATTTCGCCAGTTTTAAAGTTCAACAACTAAGCGAGAACAACCCTACTCTGTGGCTCTATGATCAGCTCAACCGCTTCTGCAGTAGTGGAAAACACTTTTTGAGTTTTCCCGTCGGCACCTGTCACACCGTTTATGATTTTCCCCGAAGCTGTTTTAAGTGTGTATTCCACCCCAGCTAGCGGCTTGCCTGTCTCTTCGCAATTGATCACGAAGTGCTCGTTAAATGGCCATTTGAGTTCAACCGGCAACGGCGGCACAAACGGCGCCGGCGAATGTGAATTGCCGATAATCACCGTCCCGGAACCGGCAGTGACTTTGTTACCGTGAGAGCCCACGGAATCCACAGTGACAGCAGACTTGCCATTGATTTTCACCGTCGTGGCCAAACCGCCGACCATCGCACCACCACACGCGGAGGCATCGCCTTCGCGGGCGGCCGCGAGGCCGTCGAAGAACACGTCGCCGGAACCGGCGGCGATCGGGTTGGTGCCGTGGCCGGGGAGCGGGCAAGCGGTGGGGTCGGATACGCGTGCTGCAGGTTTGCCAGACATCGGGGTTCTCCTTAGTTGACCTTCACTTGACCGCTGCCATCCAGGCGCGCGGAGAAACTGACCTGACGCTTGAAACCCTCGACTTCCAGCAGGCCTTCGATGCTGAAGGCCAGGCGGAGCTGATCGTGGTCACGCGGCAGGGAAATGACACGCACGTTGCTCAGGCGCGGCTCGTAGGCTTCGATGAAGCTTTCGATGGCCAGGCGGGCCTGACTCAGGGAGTCGTGCAGGCTCAGGCGCATGTCATTGAGATCGGGCAACCCGTAGTCGGACAGCGTTTGCACGCTGCCGGCCCGGGTGCTGAGCATTTTGGCCAGATGGGCAGCCACCGACGCCATGGCCGAAGCCTCGAGGCTCCTGCCCTTGCGTAGTTCCGCGTCGCCGTTGAGGCGTTCGAAAAGGCTGCCGTATCCGTCCATGAGTCGCTCTTACTCTTTGTCCAGCTTGCCAACCAGCGACAGGGTGAAATCGGCACCCATGTACTTGAAGTGCGGACGCACGTTCAGGCTGACGCGGTACCAGCCCGGCTCGCCTTCAACGTCGCTGACGATCACTTGCGCAGCGCGCAGCGGACGACGGCCACGTACTTCGGCGCTCGGGTTTTCCTGGTCGGCCACGTACTGGCGGATCCACTTGTTCAGTTCCAGCTCGAGGTCGGTACGTTCTTTCCACGAACCGAGTTGCTCGCGCTGCAGCACTTTCAGGTAGTGAGCCAGGCGGTTGACGATCATCATGTACGGCAGTTGGGTGCCGAGCTTGTAGTTCAGCTCTGCAGCCTTGCCTTCTGCGCTGATGCCGAAGAACTTCGGCTTCTGCACCGAGCTTGCGGAGAAGAACGCCGCGTTGTCGGAGCCTTTACGCATGGTCAGGGAGATGAAGCCTTCCTCGGCCAGTTCGTATTCACGACGGTCGGAAACCAGAACCTCGGTAGGAATCTTGGTTTCGATTTCGCCCATGCTTTCGAAGTGGTGCAGAGGCAGGTCTTCAACCGCGCCGCCGCTCTGTGGGCCGATGATGTTCGGGCACCAGCGGAATTTGGCGAAGCTGTCGGTCAGCTTGGTGCCGAACGCGTAAGCGGTGTTGCCCCACAGGTAGTGCTCGTGGCTGTTGGCAACGTTTTCCTTGTACACGAACGATTTGACCGGGTTTTCTTCCGGGTCGTACGGGTTACGCAGCAGGAAACGCGGCACGGTCAGACCAACGTAGCGGGAGTCTTCCGAGGTACGGAAGCTCTGCCATTTGGCGAATTGCGGGCCTTCGAAGTGATCTTTCAGATCCTTCAGGTCCGGCAGACCGGTGAAGCTTTCCAGACCGAAGAATTTTGGGCCGGCGGCGGCGATGAACGGTGCGTGGGACATGCAGGCTACGCTGGACACGTACTGCATCAGCTTCACGTCCGGCGAGCTTGGGGACATGTAGTAGTTGGCAATGATCGCGCCAACCGGCTGACCACCGAACTGGCCGTATTCAGCGGTGTAGATGTGCTTGTACAGGCCCGACTGCATGACTTCCGGCGAGTCCTCGAAATCGTCTAGCAGGTCTTCTTTGGAGACGTTGAGGATTTCGATCTTGATGTTTTCGCGGAAGTTGGTGCGGTCGACCAGCAGTTGCAGGCCACGCCACGACGATTCCAGGGCCTGGAAGTCCGGGTGGTGCAGGATTTCGTCCATCTGACGGCTGAGCTTGGCATCGATCTCGGCGATCATGCGGTCAACCATGGCTTTCTTGACCGGCTCACCATTGTTCTGCGGCTTGAGCAGCTCTTCGATGAACGCCGACACACCGCGTTTGGCGATGTCGTAGGCTTCGTCGTCCGGCGTCAGGCGGGTTTCGGCGATGATGCTGTCGAGGATGCTGTATTCGCCGTTTTCTGCGGCGTTCTGTTGTGCTGCGCTAGTGCTCATTGTGTTGGCTTCCTTGGCTGCTGGAGTCTCAAGCGTCCGGAGCTGCGGCGTTCAGGCCCAGCTCACCGAGTACGCGACCGCGGGATTCATCGTCGGCGAGCACGCCTTCGATGGCTTTACGGAACGCAGGTGCGTTACCCAGCGGGCCTTTGAGGGCCACCAGCGCGTCGCGCAGTTCCATCAGTTTTTTCAGCTCAGGCACTTGCTCGACCAGGCTGGCCGGGTTGAAGTCCTTCATGGAGTTGACGCGCAGTTGCACAGCCAGCTCGTCGGCCTCGCCATCTTCCTGCAGACGGTTCGGCACGCTCAGCGTCAGACCCAGCTCTTGCTTGGCCAGCACTTCGTCGAAGGTCATCTTGTCGATGCTGATCGGCTTGCGATCCTCGATCTTGCGATCGTCCTTGCGGTGGGTGTAGTCACCGATTGCCAGCAGCTTCAGCGGCAGTTCAATCTCTTCCTGAGCACCGCCGGTGGCGGGTTTGAAGGTGACGTTGATGCGTTCCTTGGGGGCTACCGAGCCTTCTTTGGCCATGGCTTTTCTCCTTGCGGTTGTGGCCCTGGGGCCTATTCGAGTACCACTTCGAGATCGAGGTGGCACAGCCTGCGATAAATCTCTTCCTTGCGTTCACGTACGGCATGGTTCTGCGGTAACAACTCGCAGCAACTGTGCAGCAGGTGCAGCACTTCCAATGCAAGATCGGGCTCCCAGGCGTGCAGGCCTGAGTCCTGTAATGTCTGATCGAGGGTTTCGAGCTGGTTCTTGGCCAGCTCGTATTTCTTGGCCAGGAAACACAGCCGCGCGAGGGCGAACTGCCAGAAGAAGCGTTCGCGGCCGCCGTGCGCCGATTGCAGCCCCTGTTTGAGGATCTGAACTGCGGGCTTGAGGCCTTCCTTGCGCAGGATCGGCTGGACTTCTTCGAGGGCCTTTTCCCAGGCCGGCTGGGTTTCGGCGTTCTCGGTCTCGACCTTGCGCGGTGCGCTGGCGCTTTGCAGGTGCGGCATGACGTTGCCGGCGATCCACGCCCGGGTGGACGGATCGGCGAACGGCGCGCCGTCATGGAAACGCAGCTCGATGATGCCGGGCAGGCGTTGAATCAAAAGCGCGAAGTGGATTTCCACTTCGCGCATGGCCAGCTCGGCGTTGAGGTTCTGGAGACATTCCCAGACCATCCTCTGGCCATCGAACCAGAACGGCGCCTTCGCCAGGCTCGCCTCCAGTTCCACCAGCAGGTCGGCGTATTTGCCCTGATCGAAACGGTCCTGATACTGCTTGAGCTTGTCCACCGGCAACCCGCGCAGCACGGTGATCTGCTCGGCGTTGCGCTCGGGCACCGCGTCGATCGTCATCCACAGCAAGGTGCGGTTGAGGCGCAGGGCGCGCAGGTCGGTGGCTTTCTGCTTGAGCCACCAGGCGCACAGCGGGCGGGCGCTTTCCTGCTGGGCGCGCAGGGCCTTGTGGGCTTCTTTCTCGTTGTCGATCGGCGCGCCGGGTGCCAGCAACTGGCTGGCGGCCTGCTTGACCTGCGCCACCGCCGTCCCCACCACACCGGGTGCCGGCTGGTTGTCGGCGGCGCGCTGGATCATGGTTTTCAGGCGGCGGGAGAGCGGCAGCAGCAGCGGCGCATCATCGCCCAAATGCTCGGTGCAGGCGGCGTCGAGACCGGACAGATGCTCGGACAACTGCCGGAACATCGGCAGCTGTTCCTTGATCGCGATATTTTC
Organism: Pseudomonas sp. GW456-12-1-14-TSB6; assembly: GCF_059424205.1. Classification (NCBI taxonomy): domain Bacteria; kingdom Pseudomonadati; phylum Pseudomonadota; class Gammaproteobacteria; order Pseudomonadales; family Pseudomonadaceae; genus Pseudomonas; species Pseudomonas sp. GW456-12-1-14-TSB6. The sequence goes on along the minus strand of NZ_JBWKZE010000007.1, from coordinate 23,476 downwards.
GGTGATCACCTGCTCAAGACGCGGCACCAGCCAGCCGATGGCGGCGGCCCGGGTGCGGGGTTTGAGCGGGTGAATCTCGGCCCAGTGGTTTTCCGACAAGTGGTGCAGAAAACCGAGGCCGGCCAGCAGGCCGGGGAAGGATTCACGCTGGTACAGCGACCAGGTCAGCCAGGCGCCGACACGCAAATCCTTGGATTGGGTGCGCAGGAGGTTTTCGCTGTTTTCGCGAATTTTCAGCCAGTCGATCTGCCCGCTTTCGTGCATCGACGAGGCTTTGGCCAGCTCGCTTTCCAGGGCCTCGAATTCGCTCGAGAAACGAACGTCTTCGCCCGCAAAATTCTCTTTGGAAACAGAGACTTTAGCGAGTTCGAGGTAATGGGCGGAAAGTTTGCTTGAGTAGGACATCCATGGCCTTTATAAGGATTACGGTCGTGCGCCTATTGGAGTTGCAGCGGCGCGGGACAGTATCGAAGAGCAGTCGGAAAACTCATCCAATTGAGTGTTTGCTCTTTCAAGTGCGCGCATCGTAATCACTATGATGGCCACTAGCAAGCATCTGATTAAACAACAAGACGAACTGTTCATTGGGCGCTGTAGGAGATCGCCCTATATGTCTCAGGGGTTTCCCTGATATCGGCTTATATCAACCGTGCCTTTCAAACCCCGGCGTAACCTGCGTCCCAGAGCGGCTGCCTGAAACCCGCCGACACCTCCTTGAACGCACGTTCCAAAATACGGACGAAAGCATGACAACACTGGAAAGAAAATAAAGTAGGAATCTTCCGAAAACAGATAGGCATCTTTAAACAAATCGAGGAGGACAACTGGTATCAATAAAAGTGCCATCAATTTGATGTCATCGCACACTTTGCATACTTCACAAGACTTCTTTAGCCGCACAATTGCAGGACTTCCCGCAAGGCGCCGTCAATCCATCAAGCCTTCGCCCTGCTTAAGCACACACTTTCGATGTGGATTGTTCTGACAAATGTCGCGGACTGTTCTTACATCAATATATTTCATGCTGCGCACGTGCCTTTATATTGCCAGCCTCAGTCATCAATTGACGGCTTACCACTGATACGGATATTGGCAAATGGATGAAAACAGACGGCCCATCAAGACCCGCTCCGCGGGCTGGGCGAAACGCTTCACGGATGAACTGGTCAAGCGGGACATCTCCCCCAACCAGATCTCCGTCATCAGCATGCTCTTCGCGCTGTTCGGCGCGGTGACGCTGTACATCGATAACGGCGTGGCCGGTTCGATCCTGTGTATCGTCGGCATTCAACTGCGGCTGCTGTGCAATCTGTTCGACGGGATGGTGGCGATCGAAGGCGGCAAGCAGTCGGCCGTTGGCAGCCTGTACAACGAGTTTCCGGATCGAGTAGCCGACAGTCTGCTGATCGTCGGCTTGGGTTTTGCCATCGGCCAGTCCGATCTTGGCTGGTTCGCAGCATTGGCCGCTGCGCTGACAGCGTATGTCCGTGTGTTCGGCGGCGCTCTAGGGCTCACCCAGAGCTTCATGGGACCGATGGCCAAGCAGCACCGGATGGCGGTGATGACCGTGGCGTTGCTGTTGAACGTGTTCGAAACCATTTACTACGCGACCCACTACGCTTTGCTGATCGCGCTGGTGATCATCGCCCTTGGCTCCGTCGCGACCTGCGTGACGCGCACCCTGGCCATCGCCAGACAACTGAAGGGGAAGGCCCATGTGGATCAGTAATGCGCTGATTTCGGTGCTGCGCTTCTTGATCGGCGTGACCGCCCGCTGGGAAAGCCCGCCGGACCTCACGCGCCAGCGCATCTACTACGCCAACCACACCAGCCACATGGACACCCTGGCGATCATCGCCGCACTGCCGCCGGAAGCCCGGTTGAACGTGAAACCGGTGGCCGCCGCCGACTACTGGGGCAAGAACCGCTTTCTATCGTACATCTCGCAGAAAGGCCTGAACGCGGTGCTGATCGAGCGTAATCCGGCACCGGGCACCAATGTGCTGGAGCCGATTTTCGATGTAGTGCGGGCCGGCCACTCGATCATCATTTTCCCCGAAGGTACCCGCTCCACCCAGGCGCTGCCGGGGGAATTCAAGTCCGGGATCTTCCGCCTTGCCGAAACCTTTCCGGACGTCGATCTGGTGCCGATCTACCTGGAAAACCTGCATCGCTCGATGCCAAAAGGCAAACACGTGCCGCTGCCGATCATCTGCACGATCCGCATCGGCGACCCGCTGCAGAGGATTGCCGGTGAGGAGAAACAGGCGTTTCTGGAACGGGCGCGTGACGCCATCGTGAGGTTGTCGAAATGAGTCTGGAAACCAAGTTCCTGTGGTTCTTCGCGGCAATCGCCGGGTTGCTGGCGGTGGCTTCGCTGATTGGCGGCGTACTGGCACGGCGGGCGAAAAGCGAAAGCTCCATCGCGACCATCGAAAACCTCAACCAGCGCGTGAATGCCTGGTGGGGGATGGTCATTATTTTCTTTGTGTCCTGGCTGCTCGGCCCCAATGCGACGGTGGTGCTGTTCGGCTTCATTTCGCTGTTTGCGCTGCGCGAGTTCATAACACTCACGCCGACCGCACGCGGTGACCATAACGCGCTGTTTTCGGCGTTTTTCATCCTGATCCCGCTGCAATACCTGCTGATCGGCACCCATTGGTATTCGATGTTCACCCTGCTGGTGCCGGTGTATGCATTCCTGCTGCTGCCGGCGATTGCCGTGTTGAGCCAGGACACCGAGGGCTTTCTGGAGCGCACGGCGAAGATTCAGTGGGGCGTGATGATCTGCATCTACTGCATCAGCCATGCGCCGGCGCTGCTGTTGCTGGACCTGCAGGGTTTCCAGGGTCAGAACGCCCTGCTGCTGTTCTACCTGGTATTCGTGGTGCAGATGAGCGATGTGCTGCAGTACGTGTTCGGCAAGCTGTTCGGCAAACGCAAAGTTGCGCCGCTGGTGAGCCCGTCAAAAACCGTGGAAGGGCTGGTCGGCGGTGGGCTGTCCGCCACGCTGATCGGTGGTTGCATGTTCTGGATGACGCCGTTCAGCTTCTGGCAGTCGCTGCTGATGTCGCTGGTCATCGTGGTGATGGGCTTCCTCGGCGGCCTGGTCATGTCGGCGATCAAACGCAGCCTGAGCGCCAAGGACTGGGGCACGATGATCAAGGGCCACGGCGGGATGCTCGACCGCATGGACTCGATCTGTTTCGCCGCGCCGATCTTCTTTCACCTGACCCGGTACTTCTTCTCGGCCTGATCCGGCCCCAATCATCGAGCACAAAAAATGGGCATCCGACCGCAATCGGTATGCCCATTTTTCATGCAGCGCGCCCGGCTGACCGGGCGTTTACCGCCATTATGGATTGACGCTGTCTTTCAACGATTTGCCTGGCTTGAACGCAACGGTGTTGCTGGCCTTGATCTTCACCGGTTCACCGGTCTGCGGGTTTTTGCCGGTGCGGGCACCGCGGTGGCGTTGCAGGAAGGTGCCGAAGCCCACCAGCGTGACGCTGTCCTTGCGGTGCAGGGCGCCGGTGATTTCTTCGAGAACGGCGTTGAGAACGCGGTTGGCCTGCTCTTTGGTCAGATCCGCTTTTTCAGCGATTGCAGCGGCGAGTTCTGGTTTACGCATTAGTGAAGCCCCTTTGACGGTTTTTTGTTGTTATGTCCGTGCTGTTCTCGTTGGAACAGCGCCCAAGGCGCCGCAGGCTCTACTCTGCGGCAGACGGGAGTGAGGATGGCACGCGGTTAAGGGCGGCGCCAGTCTCCCCGCGACGTTTGTGGGGGCAAAAGCGGGGTGATTCCGACAGAACGACCGGTATTTACGCCAGCAAGGCCGGAAGCTGTTTGTTCAGTGCGAGTTTTTCCATCACCGCCGCGCCGGTCAGGGCGTAACCGAGCAATTGCCCGTCTGCGTCGTGGCACAGCACCTTGATGTCGGCGCCCTGCCCTTCGACCGTCCAGACGCCTTCGCGGCCCCGTGGCGGCGGGGAAACCACCAGCGGGCAGACCGGGGTTTTCACGGTGATCGGCATCGGTCCGTAGTTCACCACGGTCGGGTTGCCGGCCAGGGTCTGTGCCAGCGCTCGCGCACAACTCATGAGGGGCATGACGTACAGAAGATTCAGCCCGTTGACCTCGGCGGAGTCGCCCAGGGCGTAAATGTTGGCGTGAGAGGTTTGCAGATGACGGTCGACCACCACGCCGCGATTGGTCTGGATGCCGGCGGCCGCCGCCAGATCGATCCGCGGGCGCAGGCCGATGGCCGAGACCACCACATCGCAAGGGATGACCTGGCCGTCGGACAGGTGTGCTTCCAGCCCATCAGCGACTTTTTGCAGGCGGGTCAGCACCGGGCCGAGATGGAAACGCGCACCGAGGCTTTCCAACCCGGCCTGCACCGCAGCCGCCGCAGCGGGATGCAGCAGGGTCGGCATCACCTGCTCGCACGGTGCAACCAGTTGCACCTCGTAGCCACCCAGAATCAGGTCATTGGCGAACTCGCAGCCGATCAGTCCGGCGCCGAGCAGCAACACTCGGCGCTTGCCAGCGGCTGCGGCGCGAAAGCGCGCGTAGTCTTCGAGATCGTTGATCGGGAACACCAGATCCCCGCCGTCGCCTTCGATCGGCACACGTACGGTTTCCGCGCCCCAGGCGAGGATCAGGTCGCGATAGCTCACTGCTTCCTCGCCGATCCACAGCCGCTTGTGGCCCGGATCTATGCCGCTGATGCGGGTATGGGTGCGGATCTCGGCCTTCAACTGCTCGGCCATCGCGCCCGGCTCGGCCATGCTCAAGCCGTCGGCGTCCTTGTTCTTGCCGAAGCCGGTGGACAGCATCGGCTTGGAGTAGGAGCGACCGTCATCGGCGGTAATCAGCAGCAACGGGGTTTCGCCATCGAGTTTGCGAAACTCGCGAGCCAGGTTGTAACCCGCAAGCCCGGTGCCAACGATTACGACAGGTGCGCTCATGCCCTACTCCTCAGTGTTTTCTCAGTTGATTTCGATCATTTCGAAGTCCATCTTGCCGACGCCGCAGTCCGGGCACAGCCAGTCTTCCGGCACGTCCTGCCACAGGGTGCCCGGCGCAATGCCGTCATCCGGCCAGCCGTCGGCTTCGTTGTAAATCAGGCCGCAGACCACACATTGCCACTTTTTCATTCAGGTACTTCCTCAGGGTTCAGGCTTTAACCGGCGCGGACGGTCGATGGTGCAGCGCTGCCGTCCGGCTCAGGGCGTTTTGTACTGATCGTGCCGGGCAGATGCAAGCCTGTTCGGCGCAGCGGCGACCCGGATCAATCAAACTCGCGGTGCAGCATGGTAAGCTCGCCGCCTCATTTGCTGCCAATAATGACTCATTGTGCAACACACAAACGCTCCGCTGTGGCGCCCGCAAAGCGAACTGACACCCCTCCCCGACACATCCACGCGCGACTGGCTGTTCGACGAAGGCTCCCTGACCCGCCGGCTGACGCGCCTGTCCGATGACGGCTTCAGCGTGACGCCGCTGTTCGAAGGCTGGCAGACCCTGCGAGACGACGAATGCGCCGCGCTGGACCTGGCCGAAGGCAGCGAGGGCTGGGTGCGCGAGGTGTATCTGCGCGGGCATGGCCAGGCCTGGGTGTTCGCCCGCAGCGTGGCGTCGCGCAGTGCCTTGCAGGGCGACGGCTTGCACATGGATGGACTGGGCAGCCGCTCGCTGGGCGAACTGCTGTTTTGCGATCACGCCTTCCAGCGCCGCGCCATCGAAGTCTGCCATTACCCGGAACACTGGTTGCCGGAAGGCTCCCGGGCTGCCGGCCTGTGGGGACGGCGTTCGCGTTTCGACCGTGATGCATTAAGCGTACTGGTGGCGGAGATTTTCCTGCCTACGCTGTGGGATGCCGTCCGCGCCCGTCCGGAGAACTGCTGATGTACCAAAGTCTGCTCAAATCCCTGAATCGCTTGAACCCGCGTGCCTGGGACTTCATCCAGCTGACCCGGATGGACAAGCCGATCGGCATTTACCTGCTGCTGTGGCCGACGCTCTGGGCGCTGTGGATTGCCGGCAAAGGCTCGCCGTCGCTGGCCAATATCGTGATTTTCGTCCTCGGCGTGGTGCTGACCCGTGCCGGCGGCTGCGTGATCAACGACTGGGCCGACCGCAAGGTCGACGGCCACGTCAAACGCACTGCGCAGCGGCCTATCGCTGCCGGCAAGATCAGTTCGAAAGAGGCGCTGATGTTCTTCGCGCTGCTGATGGGCGTGAGTTTCCTGCTGGTGCTGTGCACCAACGCCGCGACCATCTGGCTGTCGCTGGGCGGTCTGGCGCTGGCGTTCACCTACCCGTTCATGAAGCGTTACACCTATTACCCGCAAGTGGTGCTGGGCGCGGCGTTCTCCTGGGGCATGCCGATGGCGTTCACCGCCGAAACCGGTGAGCTGCCGGCAACCGCCTGGCTGCTGTGGATCGCCAATCTGCTGTGGACGGTGGGCTACGACACTTATTACGCAATGACCGACCGCGACGATGACCTGAAGATCGGCGTGAAATCCACGGCGATCCTGTTCGGCGAAGCGGACCGGGTGATCATCCTGACCTTGCAGGCGCTGTCGCTGGGCTGCCTGATGCTGGCAGGGTCGAAATTCGAGCTGGGGATCTGGTTCCACCTCGGCCTGCTGGTGGCCGCCGGGTGCTACGCCTGGGAGTTCTGGTACACCCGCAGCAAGGACCGGATGCGCTGCTTCGAGGCGTTCCTGCACAACCACTGGGCGGGGCTGGCGATTTTCGTCGGGATCGTGCTGGATTACGCGTTGCGCTGATCGCAAGGAATCGCGGCCCGAGGCAATGCCTGCGAGCCGCGATCCGGTTTCACTGCCAATGGCTTACTTGTGCTCGTGAACCACGTGCCACACGTCCTTCATCTTGTCGCCGGTCATATCGCCCGGCTTCGCATCTTTCACGAAGGTGTACAGCGGCTTGCCGTCGTAGGCGTACTGCATCATGCCGTCATCACGTTTGATGACCGTCCATTTACCTTCAGCCTTGGCATCCGCCGGCGCCATCAACGGCGGCCAGTTCTTGGCGCAATCGCCGTTGCACATCGACTTGCCGCCACTGTCCTTGTCGAACGTGTAAAGCGTCATGCCCTTGTGGTCGACCATCATTCCGTCTTTCATCATGGCCGGCTCGGCCGCCATCGCCAGTCCAGGCAAAGTCAGGGCGGCAGCCATCAGCAAAGCCTTAAAGGAAGCAGTCATTTGAGTCATGGAAACCTTCTCTTGTGGTTGTCAGGATTCGGACTTAGAGCTTAGTTCAGGATTCGCACAATCGCCGCCGGACTAAAATACTGTCACACGACTGCAATAATTCCGTTATCTAATGCGGCGCAAGACAGTTAAATGACAAGAGGATTAAGGCATGGTTGGCAGGAGCATTCTGATCGTCGACGACGAAGCGCCCATTCGCGAAATGATCGCCGTTGCGTTGGAAATGGCCGGCTATGACTGCCTCGAGGCAGAGAACTCGCAGCAGGCCCACGCCATCATCGTCGACCGCAAACCGGACCTGATCCTGCTCGACTGGATGCTGCCCGGCACTTCCGGCATCGAGCTGGCCCGCCGCCTCAAGCGTGACGAACTGACCGGGGACATCCCGATCATCATGCTCACCGCCAAGGGCGAAGAGGACAACAAGATCCAGGGTCTGGAAGTCGGCGCCGACGACTACATCACCAAACCGTTTTCCCCACGTGAACTGGTGGCACGCCTCAAGGCCGTGCTGCGTCGCGCCGGCCCGACCGATGGCGAAGCGCCGATCGAAGTCGGCGGCCTGCTGCTCGACCCGATCAGCCACCGCGTGACCATCGACGGCAAACCTGCCGAGATGGGCCCGACCGAATACCGCCTGCTGCAATTCTTCATGACCCACCAGGAACGCGCCTACACCCGTGGCCAGTTGCTGGACCAGGTCTGGGGCGGCAACGTCTATGTTGAAGAGCGCACCGTCGACGTGCACATCCGGCGCCTGCGCAAGGCCCTCGGCGACGCCTACGAAAATCTGGTACAAACCGTGCGCGGCACCGGCTACCGGTTCTCCACCAAAGCATAAATAGGCAGCTGCAAGCTTCTAGCTACAAGCGGCAAGTAAAAGCCGATCCGCTTTAGCTTGAAGCTTGCAGCTCGACACTCGACGCTGCGTTTAAGGACGTTCCGTGAACCAAAACTGGCATGGCACCCTGATTCGCCACATGCTGTTGCTGGTCACCGGCTGCCTGGTGATCGGCCTGATCACCGGCTACTACGGCTGGAGTCTGGCGGCGGGACTGGGCCTGTATCTGGCCTGGACGCTCAAGCAACTGCTGCGCCTGCACGAATGGCTGCGCCTGCACCAACCCGATGAAGCACCGCCCGACGGCTACGGCCTGTGGGGCGAGGTGTTCGACAGCATCTACCACCTGCAACGCCGCGACCAACGGGTACGCGGACGCCTGCAAGCGGTGATCGACCGCGTTCAGGAGTCCACCGCTGCGCTGAAAGACGCGGTGATCATGCTCGACAGCGATGGCAATCTGGAATGGTGGAACCGCGCCGCCGAAACCCTGCTCGGCCTCAAGACCCCGCAGGACAGCGGCCAACCGGTAACCAACCTGGTCCGCCATCCGCGTTTCAAGGAATACTTCGAGCAGGAAAGCTACGCCGAGCCGCTGGAAATCCCTTCGCCGACCAACGATCGCGTACGCATCCAGCTGTACCTCACGCGGTACGGCAACAACGAGCACCTGATGCTGGTCCGCGACGTCACCCGCATCCATCAGTTGGAACAGATGCGCAAGGACTTCATCGCCAACGTCTCCCATGAGCTGCGCACCCCACTGACGGTGATCTGCGGCTACCTGGAAACCCTGCTCGACAACGTCGAGGAAGTGAACCCGCGCTGGAGCCGTGCCCTGCAGCAGATGCAGCAACAGGGCGGACGCATGCAGACCCTGCTCAACGATTTACTGCTGCTGGCCAAACTGGAAGCCACCGACTACCCGTCGGACAACCAGCCGGTGCACATCGACACCCTGTTGCAGTCGATCAAGAGCGACGCGCAGCAGCTGTCAGGATCGAAGAATCAGAAAATCACCCTGGAAGCCGATACCAGCATTCTGCTCAAGGGCAGCGAGGCGGAACTGCGCAGTGCGTTTTCCAATCTGGTGTTCAACGCGGTCAAATACACCCCGGCCGAAGGCAATATCCGCATCCGCTGGTGGGGCGACGATCAAGGCGCACACCTCAGCGTGCAGGATTCCGGGATCGGCATCGACAGCAAACACCTGCCGCGCCTGACCGAACGCTTCTACCGCGTCGACTCCAGCCGCAACTCCAACACCGGCGGCACGGGCCTGGGCCTGGCCATCGTCAAACACGTGCTGCTGCGCCATCGCGCCCGGATGGAGATCAGCAGCGTGCCCGGTCATGGCAGCACCTTCACCTGCCATTTCGCCCCGGCCCAGGTCGCTCAGGCACGGGCCGTCAGCGCCACTGAGTAATGCCGGACTAGGCAATCGCCGGGTCAGCCGCTACATTGGCTGACTTGCGCCTGCCTTTCAGGTGCGGATTTTTCTTTCTTTCGAATCACACGGAACCCGCAAAACTCCATCATGGACCCTTCCCCTGGCTTGTCCCTCGCAACAATATTCGCCGATTTCGGCATGATTCTTTTCGCTCTGATCCTGGTTCTGCTCAACGGCTTCTTCGTTGCGGCGGAATTCGCCATGGTCAAACTGCGCTCGACCCGGGTCGAAGCCATCGCTGAACAGCACGGCTGGCGCGGGCACATCCTGCGCACGGTGCACAGTCAGCTCGATGCTTACCTCTCGGCGTGCCAGCTCGGTATCACCCTCGCCTCCCTCGGCCTGGGCTGGGTCGGCGAGCCGGCGTTCGCGCACATTCTCGAACCGCTGCTGAGCGCGGTCGGCGTGCAGTCGGCGGAAGTCGTCAAAGGCATCTCGTTCTTCACTGCGTTCTTCATCATTTCGTACCTGCACATCGTGGTCGGCGAGCTCGCACCCAAATCCTGGGCGATCCGCAAACCCGAGCTGCTGTCGCTGTGGACGGCGGTGCCGCTGTACCTGTTCTACTGGGCCATGTACCCGGCGATCTACCTGCTCAACGCCAGCGCCAACACCATCCTGCGCATTGCAGGACAAGGTGAACCCGGCCCGCATCACGAGCACCATTACAGCCGTGAAGAACTGAAACTGATCCTGCACTCCAGCCGTGGTCAGGACCCGAGCGACCAGGGCATGCGCGTGCTGGCCTCGGCGGTGGAAATGGGCGAACTGGAAGTAGTCGACTGGGCCAACTCCCGGGAAGACCTGATCACCCTCGAATTCAACGCCCCGCTGAAAGAAATCCTGGCGATGTTCCGTCGCCACAAGTTCAGCCGTTATCCGGTGTACGACAGCGAGCGCAAGGAGTTCGTCGGCCTGCTGCACATCAAGGATCTGCTGCTGGAGCTGGCGGCGCTGGATCACATTCCCGAGTCGTTCAACCTCGCCGAACTGACCCGCCCACTGGAGCGCGTGTCGCGGCACATGCCGCTGTCGCAGCTGCTGGAACAGTTCCGCAAGGGCGGCTCGCACTTCGCTGTGGTCGAAGAGGCCGACGGCAACATCATCGGCTACCTGACCATGGAAGACGTGCTGGAAGTGCTGGTCGGCGACATCCAGGACGAACACCGCAAGGCCGAGCGCGGCATCCTCGCCTACCAGCCGGGCAAGTTGCTGGTGCGGGGCGATACGCCGCTGTTCAAGGTCGAGCGCCTGCTGGGGATCGACCTGGATCACATCGAAGCCGAAACCCTCGCCGGGCTGATCTACGAAACCCTGAAACGGGTGCCGGAAGAGGAAGAAGTGCTGGAAGTCGAAGGCCTGCGGATCATCATCAAAAAGATGAAAGGTCCGAAGATCATTCTGGCCAAGGTGCTGATGCTCGACTGACGGGGTTTACTGCTTGCCCAGCGCAAAGTTGGGCAACGCCCCCAGCGGCCGGTTGAACTGATACGGAATCGACACCAGCCCCATCCCGGTATTGCGCTGCACCACGAAGTGCAGGTGCGGGCCGCTGCTGTTGCCGGTGTTGCCGGACAGCGCCAGCGGACTGCCCACCGCCACTCGCTGCCCCTCGCGCACACTCACCGACCCTTGTTTGAGATGCAGGTACACGCCCATCGTGCCGTCGTCGTGCAGGATCCGCACGAAGTTGCCGGACGGATCCGTGCCGCGTCCGTTCTGGGAATTCTCGGTCTTCACCACCACCCCGGCGCGCGCCGCGATGATCGGCGTGCCGACCGGCATGGCGATGTCCATCGCATATTTGTTCTTCGGCCCGAAGTGGCTGTAATCGCCATTGGCGCCCTGGCTCAGGCGGAACGGCCCGCCACGCCATGGAAACGGATAGCGATAGCCCTGAGCCGCGCCAGCCGGGTCGCCGAGGGAATACTGGAACATCGGCGTGTACACCAGCGGTTTGCCACCGGATACCGGCGTCAGCAACGCCAGCCGCGTATTGCTGCGCGCCGGCAGCACCCGGCGAATCGTTTGCGCCGGTGCGCCGCGCACGTTGCTCATCCCGGTAAACGCCAGGGCAACCTCGACCGGCGCATACAGGTCGTTGCGCACGAACACCACGTCCGCGCCCTTCTGCTTCTTGATGTCGAGATAGACCTGGCGCTCCAGGCGCTCGACCATCCGGTCCTGAAACACGAACACCTGGGAGCCTTTGCTCGGACGGTCGCTGTACGAAACCACTCCGTTGGCATCGGTGGATTTGTAGATCGTCATGGCCACCGTCGAGGTGGAGGCCATGAACAGACCACAGAAAAACAGCAGGCGCAGGGGCATGGGCAAAAGTTCTGTCGAGTAAGGCCTGGGAATGAGCCTAGCAGCTGAAGCAGACCAGGCTAGTCGACAGATGTTTCAAAATGGCAGGTGCAGGAGATGATCGTCCCCACGCTCTGCGTGGGGACGCAGCCCGGGACGCTCTGCGTCCCATGCGTGAGGACGCAGAGCGTCCCTTGAGGCATTCCCACGCGGAGCGTGGGAACGATCAGCGTAAAACGACGCTTACGCGCCCGGAACGAAGTGCTTCTGCGCCGTGCCGCGGGCGATCAGGCGGGAGATGTAGTCGAGCTTCTGCGCGTCCTGGTCGACGAAGCGGAAGGTCAGTTGCAGCCAGTCGCTGTCGGGTTTCGGTTCGTGGGCAACGACGGCGTGCAGGTAGCCGTTGAGACGGGCGATTTCGGCGTTGTCGCCCTGCTCCAGATCGAGCACGGCGCTGTCGAGGATCTGCGGCAGGGTGTCGGTGCGTTTCACCACCAGCAGCGCTTCCTTGATGCTCAGGGCCTTGATCACGCATTGCTGGGTGCCGCTTGGCAGGCGCAGTTGACCCTGACCGCGACCGCCGGCCGGAGCGCTGGAGGCTGCCGGGGCTTTCACAGGCGGGCTGTTGAGCAGGCCACGCTGTGGCGCGGCGGCAGGTGCCGGGGCCGCAGCGGCAGGCTTGGCAAACGGATTCACTGCCGCAGCCGTCGGTGGAGAACCAACCACGGCAGCCTTGCCACCGGTCAACGCGCTCAGGGAGTCGTTGCCGAACGCCGAGTTCATCTTGGTCGGGGCGCTGTTCATCAGGGTGTCGAGTTTGCCGACCTTGTTCAGGGCCTGCTTGACCTTGGTCAGCAGTTGCTCGTTGGTGAACGGCTTGCTGACGTAACCGGTGACACCGGCCTGGATCGCCTGCACGACGTTTTCCTTGTCGCCCCGGCTGGTGACCATGATGAATGGCATGGTCTTGAGGTTGTCCTGCTCACGGCACCAGGTCAGCAGTTCGAGACCGGACATTTCCGGCATTTCCCAGTCGCACAGCACCAGGTCGAAGGCTTCCTTGGCCAGCATGGCCTGAGCCTTCTTGCCATTGATGGCGTCCTCGGTGCGGATCCCCGGGAAGTAATTACGCAGGCACTTTTTCACCAGGTCACGAATGAACGATGCATCGTCCACGACCAACACACTGATCTTGCTCATCCAACACCCCTATTAAAATCCCGGCAAGCATAACGCTGGCTGATGGCACATTGCCAAAACTCTTCAGTCACGCCGGGACTTTTCGTTCGCGGGTGCTGCTTTTTATTTCGGTTCTGCCTATGAGAAGCAGAAACAAAAACGCCCGGCCAAAGGGCCGGGCGCTTTTCTCAGGCAATCTTACTTATCGTCAGCATCGCCCGGAACATTAGCGGTTTCGCCACTTGTCCCTTCAACTTCTTCCTTCATGCGCTTGAGGCCCATGTGCCGCACATCGGTGCCGCGCACCAGATAAATCACAAGCTCCGAGATGTTGCGCGCGTGGTCGCCGATCCGCTCCAGCGAACGCAGCACCCAGATAATGCTCAAGACCCGCGAGATAGAGCGTGGGTCTTCCATCATGTAGGTCGCCAGCTCGCGCAGGGCGGTCTTGTATTCGCGGTCGATGATCTTGTCGTACTGCGCCACCGACAACGCCAGGTCGGCGTCGAAGCGTGCAAAGGCGTCCAGCGCATCGCGGACCATGTTGCGCACCTGGTCGCCGATGTGGCGAACCTCGACGTAACCGCGCGGCGCTTCGCCTTCTTCGCACAACTGGATCGCACGGCGGGCGATCTTGGTCGCTTCGTCGCCGATACGCTCCAGGTCGATCACCGACTTGGAGATGCTGATGATCAGACGCAGGTCGGAGGCCGCCGGCTGACGACGGGCCAGAATGCGCAGGCATTCTTCGTCGATGTTGCGTTCCATCTGGTTGATCTGGTCGTCGATCTCGCGCACTTGCTGGGCCAGGCCCGAGTCGGCCTCGATCAGCGCGGTGACCGCGTCGTTGACCTGCTTCTCGACCAGCCCGCCCATGGCCAGCAGGTGGCTGCGCACTTCTTCCAGTTCGGCGTTGAACTGCGCGGAAATGTGATGAGTGAGGCCTTCTTTGGAAATCATGCGTTCGCTCCGAAAAAGCGTTTAACCAAGAGCTGCAAGCTACGAGCTGCAAGCTGTTATGTGGTGTTCCCTGCCGCATCGCTTCTAACTTGCCGCTTGAAGCTTGCCGCTTGCAGCTGTACGGCTAGCCGTATCGCCCTGTGATGTAATCTTCGGTCTGCTTCTTGGCCGGATTGGTGAACAGGGTATCGGTGTCGCCGAATTCCACCAGTTTGCCCATGTACATGAACGCCGTGTAGTCGGACACCCGCGCCGCCTGTTGCATGTTGTGGGTAACGATGACGATGGTGAACTTGGATTTGAGCTCGTAGATCAGCTCTTCGACTTTCAGGGTCGAGATCGGGTCAAGTGCCGAGCACGGTTCGTCGAGCAGCAGCACTTCCGGTTCCACGGCGATGGTGCGGGCGATCACCAGACGCTGTTGCTGACCACCGGACAGGCCGAGGGCCGAGTCATGCAGACGGTCTTTCACTTCGTCCCACAGGGCCGCGCCTTTCAACGCCCACTCGACGGCTTCGTCGAGGATGCGCTTCTTGTTGATGCCCTGGATGCGCAGGCCGTAGACCACGTTTTCGTAGATGGTCTTCGGGAACGGGTTAGGCTTCTGGAACACCATGCCGACCCGGCGACGCAGCTCAGCCACGTCTTCGCCCTTGCGGTAAATATTGTTGCCATACAGGTTGATCGCGCCTTCGACACGGCAGCCGTCCACCAGGTCGTTCATGCGGTTGAAGGTACGCAGCAGCGTGGACTTGCCGCAGCCGGACGGGCCGATGAAGGCGGTCACGCGCTGTTTCGGGATGTTCATGCTGACGTCGAACAGCGCCTGTTTCTCGCCGTAGTAGAGGCTCAGGCCCGGCACTTCGATGGCCACGGTTTCCTGCTCGAGGTTCAGGCTCTGCTTGTCGCGGCCCAGGGCAGACATGTTGATGCCGTGGGTATGTGTTTCGTGCTGCATGGGTCTCACTCCGTTCGTAGCTGCAAGCTTCTAGCTGCAAGCTGCAAGTTTGAGCAAAAGCGGCTTGTAGCTTGCCGCTTGTGGCTAATGGCTTTAGCTGTCTAGAGCTTTGTACTTCTCGCGCAGGTGGTTACGGATGTACACCGCCGACAGGTTCAGGGTGGCGATCACCAGCACCAGCAACAGCGCCGTGGCGTACACCAGAGGCCGCGCGGCCTCGACGTTCGGGCTCTGGAAGCCGACGTCGTAGATGTGGAAGCCCAGGTGCATGATCTTCTGATCCAGGTGCAGGTACGGGTAGTTGCCGTCCACCGGCAGCGACGGCGCCAGTTTCACCACACCCACCAGCATCAGCGGCGCCACTTCACCGGCGGCGCGAGCCACGGCGAGGATCATGCCGGTCATCATGGCCGGACTGGCCATCGGCAGAACGATCTTCCACAGGGTTTCAGCCTTGGTCGCGCCGAGGGCCAGCGAGCCTTCACGCACGGTGCGCGGGATACGCGCCAGACCTTCTTCGGTCGCCACGATCACCACCGGCACCGCCAGCAGCGCCAGGGTCAACGAAGCCCAGAGCAGACCCGGGGTACCGAAGGTCGGTGCCGGCAGCGCTTCAGGGAAGAACAGACGGTCGAGCGAGCCACCGAGCACGTAGACGAAGAAGCCCAGACCGAACACGCCGTAAACAATCGCCGGAACACCCGCCAGGTTGTTCACCGCGATCCGGATCACCCGGGTCAGGGTGTTCTGCTTGGCGTATTCACGCAGGTACACCGCCGCCAACACGCCGAACGGGGTCACGATCATCGCCATGATCAGGGTCATCATCACGGTGCCGAAGATCGCCGGGAAAATCCCGCCTTCGGTGTTCGCTTCACGCGGGTCGTCGGACAGGAATTCCCAGACCTTGCTGAAGTAGAAACCGATCTTGGTGAACGTCCCCATCGCGTTCGGCTGGTAGGCGTGAACCACTTTACCCAGGCCGATTTCGATTTCCTTGCCGTTCGCATCACGAGCGGTCAAAGCGTCACGGTTGAACTGGGCGTGCAGGTCGGCCAGACGGGCTTCGATGTCCTGATAGCGGGCGTTCAGCTCGGCGCGCTCGGATTCCATGTCCGCTTGCGCGGTGGCGTCGAGCTTGCCTTCCAGTTCCAGCTTGCGACCGTGCAGACGGATGCGCTCGAGGCCGGCGTTGATCGCACCGATATCGACTTTTTCCAGAGTCTTGAGCTGGGCGGCAAGTTTGTTCACGCGATCGATCCGCGCTTGCAGCTCAGGCCAGGCGGCTTCGCCTTCGGCGATCACCTTGCCGTCCTGTTTGACGTTGACCAGGTAGCCGTAGAAGTTGCCCCACTCACGACGCTCCAGCGCCATCAGCTCCGGAGGATTCTTCTGGTCGGTCAGCCACTCGCCGACGATCCAGGTGAAGTCGTTGCCGTTCAGGTCACGGTTGCCGACCTTGATCAGCTCGCGGGTCATGAATTCCGGACCTTCGTCCGGCACCGGCAGGCCGGCGCTCTTCAGACGGGCGCGCGGCACTTCTTCTTTCTGCACCACCTCGCCCACGACCAGATGCTGACCTTGGCCCGGTACGTCATAGCTGGCGTGGATCAGATCCGCCGGCCAGAAGTGACCCAGACCGCGCACGGCGATCACCGCCAGCAGGCCAATGGTCATGATGACCGCGATGGACACCGCGCCGCCGCTGATCCAGACGCCCGGGGCGCCGCTCTTGAACCATCCTTTCAGGGAGTTCTGTTTCACAGACTTCTACCTTTGCTTAAAGCGACGAGTATTTCTTGCGCAGACGCTGACGAATCAGTTCCGCGAGGGTGTTCATGACGAAGGTGAACAACAGCAGCACCAGCGCCGAGAGGAACAGCACGCGGTAGTGGCTGCCGCCGACTTCCGACTCCGGCATTTCCACCGCGACGTTGGCGGCCAGGGTGCGCAGGCCTTCGAACAGGTTCATTTCCATGACCGGGGTGTTGCCGGTGGCCATCAGCACGATCATGGTTTCACCGACCGCACGGCCCATGCCGATCATCAGCGCCGAGAAGATGCCCGGGCTGGCAGTCAGGATCACCACGCGAGTCATGGTCTGCCACGGCGTGGCACCGAGGGCCAGCGAGCCCAGGGTCAGGCCGCGCGGCACGCTGAACACGGCGTCTTCGGCGATCGAGTAGATGTTCGGGATCACCGCAAACCCCATGGCCAGACCGACCACCAGAGCGTTGCGCTGGTCGTAGGTGATGCCCAGGTCGTGAGAGATCCACATGCGCATGTCACCGCCGAAGAACCAGTTCTCCATGAACGGGCTCATGTACAGCGACAGCCAGCCCACGAACAGGATCACCGGAATCAGCAGTGCACTTTCCCAGCCGTCCGGGACTTTCAGGCGGATCGATTCAGGCAGACGGCTGAAGGTGAAACCGGCGATCAGAATGCCGATCGGCAGCAGCATCAGCAGGCTGAAGATGCCCGGCAGATGCCCTTCTACATACGGTGCGAGGAACAGACCGGCGAAGAAACCGAGGATCACCGTCGGCATCGCTTCCATCAGCTCGATCACCGGTTTGACCTTGCGGCGCATGCCCGGGGCCATGAAGTACGCGGTGTAGATCGCAGCGGCGACGGCCAGCGGTGCAGCCAGCAGCATCGCGTAGAACGCGGCTTTCAGGGTGCCGAAGGTCAGTGGCGACAGGCTCAGTTTCGGTTCGAAATCGGTGTTGGCAGCAGTCGATTGCCAGACGTATTTAGGCTCGTCGTAGTTCTCGTACCAGACCTTGCTCCACAGTGCGCTCCACGACACTTCCGGGTGCGGGTTGTCGAGCAGCAACGGTTGCAGCTTGCCGCCGGCTTCGACGATCACGCGGTTGGCGCGCGGCGACAGGCCGAACAGGCCCTGGCCTTCGACGACTTGATCGACCAGCAAGGTGCGGTGCGCGGTGCTGTGGAACACGCCGAGCTTGCCGCTGGCATCCAGGGCCAGGAAGCCCTTGCGACGTTCTTCGGCGGAGATTTCCACGATCGGCGTGGTGCCCATCTGGAAGGTGCGGATCTGCTTCAAGCGCAGCTCGCCGTCGGTGTCGCGGGCCATGAACCACTGGGCCAGGCCGCCTTTGGAGTCACCGACGATCAGTGAGATACCACCGACCAGTTGCGTAGTCGCAGTGACTTCAGCGTCAGCGTTTTCCAGCAGCTTGTAGCGACCGTTGAGGCTCTTGTCGCGCAGGCTGAACACATCGGCCTGGGCACGCCCGTTGACCACGTACAGCCACTGCTGGCGAGGGTCGACGAAGATGTTTTTTACGGGCTCGGTCATCTGCGGCAGATCGATACGCTTCTGCTCGTTGGTGACTTCGCCGGTCATCATGTTTTCTTCGCTGGTCAGCGACAGCACATTCAGTTGCGAACCGGTGGAGCCGACCAGCATCAGGGTCGAATCGGTGGCATTGAGGCTGACGTGCTCCAGCGCACCGCCACTTTCGTTCAGCGCGATCGGTGTCTCGCCGTACGGGTACTCAATGGCCGGGGTGATGGTCTTCTTGCCATCCGGGTAGCTGACTTTATAAGTGTGACGGAACACCAGCGCCTGGCCGTTGGACAGGCCCACGGCCACCAGCGGGTGGCCCGGCTGGTCTTCGCCGATGGAGGTCACACTGGCGCCTGCCGGCAGGGGCAGATCGACGCGCTTCAGTTCAGCGCCACTGTCGATGTCGAAGAACAGCGCCTGGCCCTTGTCGGAAACGCGCATGGCCACCTGATTCTGCTCTTCGAGCGAAATCATCAGCGGCTTGCCGGCGTCCTGCATCCAGGCCGGGGTGAGTGCATCTTTCGCGGTCAGGTCAGCACCTTTGAACAGCGGCGCGACCACGTAGGCGAGGAAGAAGAAGATCAGGGTGATGGCTGCCAGTACCGCCAGACCGCCGACGAGGACGTACCAGCGAGTGAAGCGATCCTTGAGCGCGCGAATGCGGCGCTTGCGTTGCAACTCAGGCGTATTGAAGTCAATGCGCTTGGGAGGGTTCGTAGTCATTTTGGAATTGGCCAGATCATTCATGCGCACACCCTAGCGATCCTGTATGACAGAAAGATGACAATGCAGTGACGCACCAAATCCGCCGCCAGCAGGGCACTGGCAGTGGATAGAAGAATTCGGGGAGTGTGGGGGCCGGGCCGCTTGCGGGCCGGGCCCCACACGTGAGTCAGGCGGGGTTCACCCCTGACTCAGTTTGTTACTTTTTTGCGACTTCAGCGCCGCCTTCCTGCAGACCCAGGTCAGCCAGTGCTTTTGCAGCAACCTTGGCTGGCAGAGGGATGTAGCCGTCTTTCACGACCACTTCCTGGCCCTGTTTCGACAGAACCAGTTTCACGAACTCGGCTTCCAGCGGGGCCAGAGGCTTGTTCGGGGCTTTGTTGACGTATACGTACAGGAAACGCGACAGCGGGTACTTGCCGTTCAGGGCGTTTTCTTCGGTGTCTTCGATGAAGTCCGAGCTGCCTTTCTTGGCCAGGGCCACGGTTTTCACGCTGGCGGTCTTGTAGCCGATGCCCGAGTAACCGATGCCGTTCAGCGAGGAGCTGATCGACTGCACGACCGAAGCCGAGCCTGGTTGTTCGTTGACGTTAGGCTTGTAGTCGCCTTTGCACAGGGCTTCTTCCTTGAAGTAGCCGTAGGTGCCGGATACCGAGTTGCGGCCGAACAGTTGAACCGGCTTGTTGGCCAGGTCGCCGGTCACGCCCAGGTCGCCCCAGGTTTTCACGTCGGCTTTGGCGCCGCACAGGCGGGTGGACGAGAAGATCGCGTCAACCTGTTCCATGGTCAGGTGCTGGATCGGGTTGTCCTTGTGCACGAAGACAGCCAGGGCGTCCACGGCAACCGGGATAGCGGTTGGCTTGTAGCCGTATTTCTGTTCGAAGGCCGCCAGTTCGGTGTCCTTCATCTTGCGGCTCATCGGGCCCAGGTTGGAGGTGCCTTCAGTCAGCGCAGGTGGCGCAGTGGCGGAGCCAGCGGCCTGAATCTGGATGTTTACGTTCGGGTATTCTTTTTTGTAGTTCTCGGCCCAGAGGGTCATGAGGTTGGCCAGGGTATCGGAACCGACGCTGGACAGGTTGCCCGACACACCAGTGGTCTTGGTGTAGCTCGGGATAGCAGGGTCAACAGCGGCAACCGCGTTGGCAGTCGCAACGCCAGCAGCGACAAAAGTCATTGCCGCCATCAAACGCTTCAGTTTCATGCCTTACTCCTAGCAGATAGGGTGTGTTAAGTCGGGGCCAAGTATCAGCAGGCCGTGTGAACACTCTATGGCTGAAATATGACAATTGGATGAAAGGCCAGCATGTCGTGACAGATCGTTCCCACGCTTCGCGTGGGAACGATCAGTGTGAGGTGGCTTAGCGACCCTTGCTCCACAGCCAGGCGCCGACCAGGATCCCCATCCCGCATAACACCGCCACGTAGTAGGCAGGCCCCATCGCGCTTTCTTTAAGCAGCAGGCTGACCACCATCGGCGTCAGGCCGCCGAAGATGGCGTAAGCGACGTTATAAGAGAAGGACAGACCGCTGAAGCGCACCACCGGCGGGAAAGCCTTCACCATCACATAAGGCACCGCGCCAATGGTGCCGACCAGGAAACCGGTCAACGCGTACAGCGGGAACAGCCAGTTCGGGTGATCGGCGAGGCTGTGATAGAACGTCCAGGAGCTGGCAAGCAGAGCCGCGCAGCCGAACACAAACACGCGACCGGCACCAAAGCGATCCGCCAGCGCGCCGGAAATGATGCAGCCAAAGCTCAGGAACACGATCGCCAGGCTGTTGGATTGCAGCGCGGTGGTCGGCGAGAAGTGATAGACCGTTTGCAGCACGGTCGGGGTCATCAGGATCACCACGACGATGCCGGCGGACAGCAGCCAGGTCAGCAGCATCGACACCGCGATGGCTCCGCGATGGTCACGCAGTACGGCGCGCAGCGGCACTTCTTCGGCCAGGGCCTTGCGCAGTTGCAGTTCGGCGAACACCGGGGTTTCGTGCAGCCAGCGACGCAGGTAAACCGAGAACAGGCCGAACACGCCCCCCAGCAGGAACGGGATCCGCCAGGCGTAATCGGAAACTTCCGTTGGCGTATAGAGGCTGTTGATCGCGGTGGCGACCAGCGATCCCAGCAGGATGCCTGCCGTCAGGCCGCTGGTCAGGGTGCCGCAGGCGTAGCCGATGTGCTTGCCGGGTACGTGTTCGGAAACGAAGACCCACGCCCCCGGCACCTCACCGCCAATCGCCGCGCCCTGGATGACACGCATCAACAGCAGCAGGATCGGCGCCCACAGACCGATCTGCGCGTAGGTCGGCAGCAGGCCCATGATCAGGGTCGGCACGGCCATCATGAAAATGCTCAGGGTGAACATCTTCTTGCGCCCCAGCAGGTCGCCGAAGTGCGCCATCACGATCCCGCCCAGCGGCCGTGCGAGGTAACCGGCGGCGAAGATGCCGAAGGTCTGCATCAGGCGCAGCCACTCGGGCATGTCGGCCGGGAAGAACAATTTGCCGACCACGGTGGCAAAGAACACGAAGATGATGAAATCGTAAAACTCCAGCGCGCCCCCCAGGGCCGATAGCGACAGAGTCTTGTAGTCATTGCGGGTCAACGGTCGTGCGGGTTGGTCGGGCTGCGCGAGGCTCGAGGGCGCTGTGGTCATGGCAAGGTCTTCTCTTATAGTCGGATCTGCCGCCACAACAACGCTGGCTGTGGCTCGGGCAGGTTCGGCACCATAGCAAATTGTTCGAAAAAGCACATAGAGGTGCGTATTTGCCGGTCGAAATCAGAACCGGACGGTCGTCGCGGAGTCTACCGACCGATATACTCGCAACCTTGCTCCGGTTTGTAGGGGGTTGCTGTGCGAAAACGTCGTTGGCCCGGCCTTTGCTCGGGATTAGCCGGTTTCGCAGAGTTTCTCCTTAGGCGCCTGATGGAAAACGTGACGAACGTAGTATGTTCGGTGCTGAATCGTTTTTCCCGAAGACGGCTACCACCAGCAGCACCAACGAAGAGTCACGGGTCAGAGGCACCCCCGGCATGATAGAGCTCGAACAAGAAGATCCGATCCCGCAAGGCGACCTGGCCCTGCAAATCACCGCACTTCCCCGCGAAACCAACGGCTTCGGCGATATTTTCGGCGGTTGGCTGGTCGCACAGATGGACCTGGCCGGCACGGCCATGGCCAGCCGTGTTGCCGGTGGCCGTGTCGCGACCGTCGCCATCGACCGCATGGCGTTTCTGGTGCCGGTGGCTGTCGGCGCGCAATTGTCCTTTTATACCCAGACCCTGGAAATCGGCCGCAGCTCGATCCAGATGATGGTCGAGGTGTGGAGCGACGACCCGCTGTCCAGCGAGTGGCGTAAAGTGACCGAAGCGGTGTTCGTGTTCGTTGCCATCGATGGCAGCGGTCGCACCCGCTCGGTTCCGCCACGCGCACGTTAAACCTCGCGACCGTTTCACGGTCGATAGTCGTCCAAGTTGCTGATCGAGAGTTGTCCCATGAACACGCCCAACGTTGAAGCCGTGAAACTGGATGAACTGAACTGCTGGCGCATCCGCCACGGTCAGGCCGAAGTGCTGGTGGCCCAGCAAGGCGCGCACATCCTCAGTTATCAGGTGGACGGCCAGCCGCCGATCATCTGGCTGAACGACAAGGCCGTGTTCAAGACCGGCCAGAGCATCCGCGCCGGTGTGCCGGTGTGCTGGCCGTGGTTCGGCAAGTTCGAACGCAACCCGCAGAGCGTGCAGGCCATGTACACAGGTGCGCAACCGGCCGCCGCGCACGGTCTGGTGCGGGCAATGGATTGGGAGCTGGGCGGCATCGAATCAGAGGCTGACGGCGTCAAGGTCGAATTCAGGCTGCCCCACCCCGAAGGCGGACTGCCGGGCTGGCCGCATCAGGTCGACCTGACCCTGACCCTGCATTCGTCCGAGCAATTGCAGTTCAGCCTGACCAGCCACAACCGTGGCAACGACACCGTCAGCCTCAGTCAGGCGTTGCACACGTATTTTTCCGTCAGCGATGTGCGCAACGTGCACGTCGCCGGCGTCGATGGCTTGAATTACATCGAGACCCTGGACGACTGGAAGACCTGCACCCAGCAAGGCGACCTGCACTTTGCCGGCGAAACCGACCGCATTTACCTCGACGCCCCGCCGCAATTGAGCATCGTCGACCCGGCCTGGGAGCGGCGCATTGTGCTGACGGCTACCGGCTCGCGCACGGCGGTAATCTGGAACCCGTGGATCGACCGCGCGGCAGCACTGGCCGACATGGACAACGACGGCTGGCAACGCATGCTGTGCATCGAGACGGCGAACGTGATGGACGACGTGGTGACTTTGGCGCCAGGTGCTAGCCATACGATGGGCGTCAGCGTCGGCAGCAAGCCGCTGTAACCAGTACCCCAAAACAAAATGTGGGAGATTCTATGTTGCAGGGGAACCCTGCAATCTTAGATTCGGTTGGTATTCGCTCTGGTTCTTCATGAGGGC